>DASPNN010000146.1:0-2509 GCA_035626495.1 Chryseosolibacter sp. | reverse complement strand
GGCCGAACGGTCATTTTCGTCGAATATTGTTCTGAATCCATAAAAAAACGCCGTAAAAGCAGCCGTAAAGCTGAAAATTGTGTATATTTTGTAGCAATTGCGGGCAAAATGGTCAGATTCTTAGTGTTGATATGCTTTCTGATTGCGGCTGGCGGAGTCAATGCTCAGTCGTTTGAGCTGCTGGGCCTTCAGGACACGTATCGTGGCAATATCGGAGAAACGATCAAAGTTCCGCTTCGCCTGAAAAATCTCTCAGACAAACCCATCACCCTGACAGTCCGGAAAGTCTCTGCCGAGCTTGGATCCACGCAAAAGAACTTTTTTTGTGTTGACGACAACTGTTCAGACACTGAAGATTTTACTGTCAGGCTCGACCCGGGTCAAACACTCACCCCCGTCCAGGTGGGTTTGGAGGCCGGCCTTGCGCAAGGGGTGAGCTCTATGAAATACCTGGCTTATAACAAGGCAAATCCTGCGGAGTCGTTCGAATTCGAGCTGAATTTCATCGTGGAAGAGGCTTCCAAGAAGCAGGATATTTACATGTCCACGCGGATCATGCTGCACGATGTCTATCCCAACCCGGTCACGGAGTACGCTTTCGTCTCTTATCATGTTGTCAACCAGCAGGTCAAGGCGAAGATCGTCATTCACAATATCCTGGGGAATGCCATGGAGGATTATCCTCTCCCCGCTTCTGAAAACGTTGTGAAGATCAGCGTAGCGGCCCTGAATTCCGGCATCTACTTTTACACGCTCTACGTCGACAACGAGGGCGTAATTACGCGTAAGCTGATCGTGAAAAAATAGCGCGAGCCGCCGCCTTCCAATAATCTTCCTCCGGTTTCTTTCGTTTTAATCTTACCGCGTGATCTATTATATTTGCGGGCTTATGCGGAAAGTAACTTTTTTATTAGCGTGTCTTACCATCGTTCTGGGCCAGTTTTCCTGCAGCAATTTCAGGAAAATCGAGAAAAGTGAGGACTGGCGCATTAAGTACGAGGCCGCGTTGAATTACTACGAAAAAAAGGACTATTACCGGGCTTCGGTGCTTTTTGAACAGATCCTGCCAATCGTAAGGGGGCTTCCGGAAGGTGAGAAGGTCCAGTTTTACCTGGCGTACTGCCAGTATTATGATCGTTTGTACATGCTTGCTTCCGAGCAATTCAAGACGTTTTCCGAGACTTATGGCCGGAGCCCGTTTGCGGAGGAGGCCCGGTATATGTACGCATACTCCCTCTACCGTTCCTCGCCGAACCCAAGCCTGGACCAGACAGCAAGCATTGACGCCATGATCGCCATGCAGGAGTTCATCAATCGATACGCGACCAGCAAATTCCGCGACCAGGCAATCGAGGTCATTACCGAATCCCAGCGGAAGCTGGAAAAAAAAGGATTCGAGAACGCCTACCAGTATTATAAAATGCGCTACTATAAAGCCGCAGTTGTTGCCTTGACAAACTTCACCCAGAATTTTCCGGACTCGAAATACAACGAAGAAGCCTATTATCTGATCATCGATGCCCAATATGAGCTCGCCCAGCAAAGCGTGCTTTCAAAACAATCAGAACGCTACAAAGAAGTGGTCGAGTATTACAAAACGTTTCTTGACCGGTATCCCCAGAGCCAGTATCTGAAAGATGCCGAGAAACTTTATGCAGACAGTCTGGACAAGATCAACTCGTTAAAGAATTCTTAATACATAATTTTATGGCAGTACAATCATCCGTAGTTACCCGTGACCTCGACAAGATCGCAGAACAAACCGGAAATGTTTACCATTCTGTGGTAGTTATTTCCAAGCGCGCGCGTCAGATCGCGGTTAACATCAAGGAGGAGCTTAATAACAAGCTCGCCGAATTTGCAACCACCGTTGACAATCTCGAAGAAGTGTTTGAAAACCGCGAGCAGATCGAGATCTCAAAGTTCTACGAGCGCTTGCCGAAACCGACTACAACGGCAACCGAAGAATTTCTCGAAGGCAAACTGAGTCACAGGATGCGCAACGAGACCGAAGAGAAGCGCGACTAATGTGAGGTCTTGTCCGCCCGGCTACAATCAGCGGCCGAGCCCGACTTTATCTTTGCTCATGCTCGAAGGAAAAAAAATAATACTCGGGGTATGCGGCAGCATCGCCGCCTATAAATCAGCTGTTCTGGTTCGTCTCTTTGTGAAGGCGGGGGCAGAGGTAAAAGTCATCATGACGAATTCCGCCAGGGACTTCATCACACCCTTGACACTGGCTACGCTCTCGAAGAATCCTGTTCTCACTGATTTTGTGAAGGATAAGTCTGGAACCTGGAATAATCACGTCGAGCTCGGCCTATGGGCGGACGCGCTGGTAATGGCGCCTTTATCGGCAAATACCATGGCCAAGATGGCCAACGGATTGTGCGATAATCTCCTCATGGCCGTATACCTTTCAGCGCGGTGCCCCGTATTCATTGCCCCGGCGATGGACCTGGACATGCTGCAGCACCCGGCAACAACGAAAAATCTAAAGACGCTTGAG
>DASPNN010000145.1:0-11801 GCA_035626495.1 Chryseosolibacter sp. | reverse complement strand
GCCGGTTGAAAATTACCCGGTCAACCCTTTCGAATATACACGTAGGCACACCGTTGAGATCGTGAATTTCGGCGGGCACCAGGTACCACGCGTCATCGCAGATTTTTCAGGCCGCGAAAAAATTACGCCTGCTTCTCTTTTTGCGGTTGGATACAATTATTCAATCCAGCTGGATAAATGGAATATTAACGACATGGCGTGCGACTATCTGTATGCGGGCAAAACGATCGTTGATTTTGCAGTCCCCGGTACGCTGGGTGTCATCAATGATCACCACGTGTGGCAGGCGCTCGCCGACCGGGAACGGAGATATCCATTGATATCGGCCGCGGAGTTTCTTCAGGGTGTCGAGCCTTCATCAGTCCTGAATTTTGTGTCTGTGTCTTTTGCCAGCTTGTCGCAAGAATTGATATCCAGACTGAAAGACACACACAGGCATGTGCTCATTATTGAAACGAACAACGACCATGGCATGGCGGAACAAAGGAGGTTGTTTGTCGAGCTGCTCATCCGTCGCTGTGAAGTTCCGGTTGTGATCCGGCGCGAATACAAAAATCTTACTGCGGAGCAATTGCAGCTCTGGGCAGCCACCGACGCGGGAGCCTTGCTTATCGACGGGCTGGGTGATGGAATTTTACTTTCTGCCGAGAATTGTGGTGGCGATAAACTTGTCAACGAGACGGCCTTCAATATTCTGCAGGCCACACGCACGCGGATTTCCAAAACAGAATACATTTCGTGTCCGTCGTGTGGACGAACCCTTTTCGACCTCCAGGAAACCACCGCGAAAATCCGCGCCAGGACGTATCACCTGAAAGGGATCAAGATCGGCATCATGGGATGTATCGTCAACGGTCCCGGTGAGATGGCCGACGCCGACTATGGCTATGTGGGCTCCGGACCGGGACGGATTACGCTTTATCGCGGAAAAGAAGTCGTGAAGCGAAACGTTCCTACCGCCAACGCTGTTGATGCTTTAATAGACCTGATCCGCGAAGACGGTAGCTGGATCGAACCGCCGCTGGTCGAAAAATAGAGATTGATGAACCACCCATCTGATCATAATAATAAGAAAAACCGCGTCCGTCAGTTCTTCTCCCTCGGAGAAGTTGGTGGCTATTTTTTTCGTCGGAAGGATCCGAATCGTCCCAGCAACATCAACATCCGCATGATGCACGGGATCAATAAAATCTCCATCATTATTTTTCTGTTGGGTGTGATCTTCCTGATCCTGAAGCGCCTGCTTTGAAACTTTACTAATTGGCGCCGTGACGGAAATGACCGCAGCGGTGGATCGCGGTTATCCAGTCAAGCCACTTACCTAATGACTGTTAGGGATCAATGGCAGACAATTGGTGCTGAATGAGCACAAAGGCTGCGATTTTGGCTTAATATGGCTGTTTACGGCCTGCTTATCGTGGCTGATTTGTGGTGGCTGGCTAATCATAAAAGGGTCACAGAACCGTTTTAACGTAGGATCGGACCATTAAAATCACGTAAATCCTGATTACTTTTGCGTATTAACCCCCTCATGACCAGGGCAATATTTGTCATTTTTGGCTTTCTGTTTTTGCTGGCGTCCTGTACCCAGCGAATGATATGCCCTGCATACCAGAGCGCCTTCATTTATGACAAAGACGAGCTCCGCAAAAAATTCAGCTACTTCCAGTACGACACCGTTCCAAAGGTGTTTACAGCCAGCAAGAACAAGTACCTGATCGCCGAACAGACAACTTACAAAAAGAAGGTCAGGACCATGCAAACCGTGCCTGCCAAGAAAGTGATGGTCAACGTGCCCGATTCATTATCCGGCAAGCCGAAGCCGGATACGGTGATCACCGCCGACCTCGATCGGGCGGCCCGGTCCATTCTCGAGGAGGATACAATCGTGGCAGCTCCCGAAACCAAGGTCGTCACGGAAGACACCACCGTATACGTTATCTCCAAGGACCGCGAGGTGCGGGTGCTGAAGTACAACATGCCCGACAGCCTGGTATATGATTCTGTTAAAAACAAATACGTCGCGCAGAAACCGAAATACTATGTCGACGAAGTGAGGTTCAATACCGAACAGGACAGTTATATGTGGTACCTGCGGCATTCTCTTGTCCTTCCCGACGTAAGGCTGGCCAAAATGCAGGGCGAGCGTAAGGATGAGGATGGCGGGGAAGAAAAAAAGAAGCCGAAAGAAAAGCGTGGATTGAGAGGCCTGTTCAGTAAGAAAGAGCACGATATCGATTCAGCGGAGCTTGACATCACTCCGGAAGGAGAGGAAGAATTCGATTTCATCGACACGACTGCTCAGGAAGAACCGGAGTTTGAAGAACAGCCCAAAAAGAAAAAAGGATTTTTGTCAGGTAAGAAAGACCGCCAAGACGAATCCGTTGGTGATCAGCCCGCCGGGGATAGACCGAAAAAACGGAAGAAGAAGAAAACCGCCAAGCCTGCAGAACAGCCTAAGGATGAAAAGAAAAAAACTGAGGATGAGGATGACGGATTTTAATTCCGAGTTTCGGGTTGCTAATTCCTAATTCCGGTCTCATCGTTTGCACGTTGTAGTGGGTGTTGCCAGTTACCGGTTCCCTGTTGCCGGTGGTGGGTTTCAGCCAAAGAGGGTGAGTCCGCCCGGACGTGTTGTGAAGGTCCGCTTCGCGTACTTCATCGCAGGCTTACGTGCGCCTCCAAATCAAATCAACTTTTGGGTTAAGCGATTTCCGGGTCTGAAACTCAAACAAACCGGTAACAGGCAACTGGCATCGGGCAACGAGACTGAAAACCAATTTCAGGGGAGAAACTTTCCGGCGACATGGCCCTGTTAGCTGTGGCCGCCCCACCGAATGAGGGCGAGTCCGCCCGGACGTGTTGTGAAGGTCCGCTTCGCGTACTTCGCAGACTCTTAAGTGCGCGTCCAAATCAACTTAACTTTTTGGGTTAAACGATTTCCGGGTCTTAAACTTGAACAAACCGGAAGCAGGCAACTGGCAACCAGCAACGAGCGGGGACGCGCGCCGATCAGTCAAACAGCGTGAGGTTGCCGTGTTGGTCGACGGGCGGGGTGGGGATGATCATGGAGGCGAGATCGAAGGATGTGTTTGAGATTCCGGGAGAGACCGGGTAGAAGCTCAGCGGTCCCTCGTATTCCGTGTTGACAATTGCCAACAACTCTGCTTCGGTGGACGCCGGATTCATCCAGGCCGATTCGTTCCGACGACTGAGTATCACGGGCATGCGCTCACTGACAAGGGAGACTGTCATGTTCGCGGGTGCGGTGATGATCGAGAAGGTGTGCATTTCCTGGCCTTCGGTGTCTTCAAATTCTTCCCACAACCCTGCAAGCGCAAAAGCCGCGTTGTCGACTGGCACAAAACGGTAGGGGATGCTTGTCTTTTTTCCCACTTTTTTCCAGGCGTAAAAACCATCGGCGGGAATCAGGCACCGTGTTTTAGTCAATGCGCGCCGGAGGGCCTGCTTCTCGGCGAAATATTCCGTGCGGATGTTGATCGTCTTTTCCGCGGGCATTTTGTTCTTGGACCATTCGGGCGATGTCCCCCAATAAAACAGGGATAACCCATTCGGTGCAGAGGACGTTATGATGGGCAGCAATTGCGTAGGTGCTGCATTGTAATGCGGGCGGTAAAATTCGGGAACGTCAACTGCGAATCGTTCGGCGAGTTGTTCTGCGGTGACCGTGATGCTGTATCGCTCGATCATAAACACGAATCTACTAAATATTTTGGCGGCTTTGAATGACAAGCGGGATTTTTACCGGCCGCCTTAGTGGACGAGGGAGGCAGGCGCTCACACAATGGCGCAATGGGGCGGTGGAAGCGTAAGGTGGTAGAAAATGTATAGCGGCGGCTCACGTAGTCCTTCCTTTGCGGACCTTAGCGCCATGGCGTCTTTGCTTGTAATGTCGTCAACTGTCCGGGTTATTACTCCGAAATCCATTTCAACGCCCGCTCTTCCGACCAGTATATTCCGCTTTTATTGAATTGCGCGAAACCGACATGCCCGCCGCGCGCGGGAATTTCCAGCCGGACGCAAGGGTGGGATTTCAACTGATGTATGGGAAAGCATTTGTCACTGAGGAACGGGTCGTTCTTCGTATTGACGATGAGGGCCGGGACCTTGATTCCGTCCAGGAAATTGACCGCGCTGCACCTTGCATAATATTGTATCGCGTTGCTGAAGCCATGCAACGGAGCCGTGTAAATGTCGTCAAAGTCGAGAATGGTGTTTATGCGACGAAGGTGCTTAGCATCGAGCGCGGGCATGGTTGCTGCCTTGACTGAAACTTTTTTCTTCAGCGAACTCAGGAACCGCAGCGAATAAATCCGGTTGGAGGGAAGTGAGATCTGCCGGCAGCTCGATTCGAGCTCCACCGGAACGGAGAATACCACTGCTTTTTTTACCTTCGGATTAGTCTGTCCTTCCCCGAGGTATTTCAAGGTCAGGTTTCCGCCAAGGCTGAAGCCGATGAGGTAAACTTCATCGTAGTGTGCAGCGCCGTGATCGATGACGCATTGAAGATCTTCGGTGGCGCCGCTGTGATAAAAGCGCAGCAGCCGGTTCATCTCTTCGCTGCAGCCCCGGTAGTTCCAGGCGAGGATATCGAATCCGGCATCGAAGAACGCCTTTGCCATGCCCTTCACGTACGCGCGTGAAGAATTTCCCTCAAGCCCATGCTGAATGATGACCAGCTTTCGCGAATTCCCCTTGAGCCAGTCCAGGTCAAGAAAATCGTTATCGCAAGTCGTGATGCGTTCGCGTGAATAGCTTGAAATGTTAACCCGCCGGAAAAGGGCGGGGTAAATTGTTTCAAGGTGGGCATTGAAAAGGAAAAACGGCGGCAAGTAATCCACTGCACCCATATCATTCCTGAAATAAGAACGGGTTATTTTTTCGCGACGATCTCCAGGTGACCCAGGTGGTGGTCGCCGTGCCAGGCGTATAGGGCAATCGAGCGGTCGAGGCGAACATGTTTTTTTGTTTCAGGGTGAAAGAATTCACGCCGCAGGTCCTCCGGTTTCAAGAGCCGCAGCAGTGTCACCCACTTAACGTGCAATGCTTTCAAAAAATTCAACGAGATGGCGGGGTCGAGCCTGGTCTCGGGAGTTTCTGCCCACGCTTTCTCATCATATGCTTTGATGGTCGGTGTGCTCTCGGTCAGCGACCATTTGAAACGGATGTACGCGTTCATGTGGCTGTCGGGCAGGTGATGGAGTACCTGGCGTGCGGTCCAGCCGCCGTCGCGGTAGGCGGTATCCAGCTTTGACGGGGAAAAATTTTTAATCAGTGCTTCGACCCGTGACGGCAGTGTTTCAATGCGATCGATGCACCCCTTAAGTTCATCGGCGGTATAGGATTCCTGAGCGGAAAATTTTCCGATGGGGAACCGGAGATGATCGTCGTTATTCACGTGCTTCAGCTTTTGCCCTGGCGCGCCGGTTGCGGACGCGGATGTTCACCATTTCGATCAGCATCGAGAAGACGACGGCGAAGTAGATGTAACCTTTCGGGATGTCCTTATCGAGGCCCTCGAGGAAGATCATGAAACCGATCAGGATCAGGAACCCGAGCGCAAGAACTTCCATCGACGGATGTTTGTGGATGAAATCACTGATCCGCGCGGAGAAGATGATCATGATACCGATGGAGAGCACGACGGCGATGATCATGATGATGACATCGTTGGTCAAGCCTACGGCGGTCAGGATGGAGTCGAAAGAAAAGATGATATCCAGCAGGATGATCTGTACAATGATACCGGTGACGTTGACTTTCTTCTTGGTTCCATCTGCGCCGAGCGCTTCGTCTTCGCCTTCAGTCTGGTGGTTGATTTCGCGTGTACTTTTTGCGATGAGGAACATGCCTCCGAAGATCAGGATCAAATCCCGTCCGCTGATGGAAGAGTCTTCGCTGATCCAATGGGGAACGGCGAACAGCGGATCTTTGAATTTCATTACCCAGGTAATCGTCAACAGCAACAGTACCCGGACACCCATTGCGAGCAGGAGTCCGATGTTTCTGGTACGGGCCCGGATCTCGACCGGTAGCCTGTTCGAGACAATGGAAATGAAGATGATGTTGTCAATGCCTAAAACGACTTCAAAAAACGTCAGAGTCATCAGCGCTAACCAGGTCTCTGGCTTAAGAAACAGCTCCATTTGTAGGGTTTAAGGGTTGTTTGGGTCGTTAAAAATAAGGGAACTATCAATACTCTCCAAGGGCCGGAAAATGAATAAAAAACCTATTTTTCTTGGAAAAGAACCTAAAAAATATAGGTCTAAACACGGGGTCTCGCGGCTCCTCATAGAGGGGGGTGATTCGGGGTTGTATTATTTAGCCGAGAGGCCATCCATGAAAGGATAGCCCCTCGGTTTTTTTAATTCATTAATGTTGATGCACGACCATCACCTTTTTGACAATCAAGCCATGCTCAGATTGAACGTGAATCACATATACACCGGCGGCGAAGGTTGCAGTGCCGATCGTTGTACTGCGTTGACCTTTGTCCACGTATGTCTCCTTCACGATCTTGCCCATCTGGTCGAATAGCAGCACGGGGGTTCGCTTCGAGACCTGTCTGCCAAGGTCGAGGAAGAATTCCTCATCCGCGGGGTTCGGGTAGAGGCCGACGCGGATCTCGGGATCCACGCCAACATTGACACCCGGGTCGCTGACATTCCGCACGATTGCCGCATTGTAGACATTGCGCGACGTCTCATGCTGCACAAATACCACTACAGCCAGGTCATTGGCGTTCGCGAAAACTTGTGGATTCGTGTAAACTGCTTCAAAGCTATACACCGAATCTTTCTTCAGGGCTCCGACCTTGGTTCCCGCGGCGCTGGGCAATAATTTCTTCAGCACGTACCTAAACTGGGTTTCTCCGCTGGCAATCCGCGACGTCAGCGACGAGTTAAGGGCGACGTCGATGTTTTCTTCCACGACTGCAATGTGCAAAAGATTGGATCCACCCAGGTCGTGAAGCGCAGTAAATGTACCAGAGATCTTGACACTGTCGTTTTCAACTTCAACTACGGGGTCTATTTCCACTTGCGCCAGGTCGAGAACGATCTTGCTGAATTTGCTACTCCATTGCTCGAACGAGCCGGCGTCGCTTCCATCGAGGTGTGTTCTCGGCAGTTCAGAGACGTTATAGTAAAGTGCGCGTGCTCCGGGATCCGAAGGATTCAGTTCATTGAAAGGATCCGGCGTGGGGCCATCCGGGAAAGCCACGTGGTAGTCGATCTTCACAAGTTCAATTCCGATCCGTGTGTCAAGAAATGAACGGTATTGTGCATTCTGCGCTTTTGCCGTATTGTCGTTAAAGGAAGTGTTGGAGAAGTTTTCCATTAACACGGTTCGTGTTCCGTCACCTATTCGGACAGAATCCAGGAAGAATCCAGGCAGGGTTACCGAATTGTTCACGCTTCCCAGCGCGAACCTGAAGACTACGCGAGACCGGTTTGTGATGTCCGACAAGGAATGCTTTGAATGGCGCCAGACCGATGCTTCGCCCTCCTTGCCTGTCCCAACCCATGCATAGTCACCAGTTTGTGTGTTATTACCAGGACTTGAAAGAAGGACACCGTCATTATTGTACCAGTTGACGCCGGTAGTATTATCCGCCCCGAGCCGGTTCCAGACCTTCTGAGCGTCGGCCACGTTCCGATTGTCTGTAGAGTATTCAAGCACCACGCCGTCGTTATTCATCAGGTTGATGCTGTCCATGAATGTGATAATTGGCCTGGTCAGCGTCGACAAATTAAATACTGGCGAGTACAGCGCCGAGCGCTCCCTGGGTGAATAGGTGTCGGTGGTCCAGTATTTTCTACCCGCTGCTCCATCGTAGTGCCACGAGACGTTAGCGTCCGGAGTTCCATCCATGCCGAGCGTCTGCCAATCGCCGCCATCTGCAGCAAAGTTTTCACTCCATTCGGTGGCCACAGTCTGTGACGGCAGAACCACGATCCGTTTTTCCAATTCGTTCGTACAACCTTTCTCGGATGTAATAATCAGGCGCACGGTGAGCGTACCGAGTGTGTCGTACGTGTGCTCCATGAGCGCCGAGGTGGAGTCGACCCTAACTGAATCATCTCCAAAGTGCCACTCGTAGTACTTTAAAACGTCGTTATTTGTGGTAGACGCCGAGGCATCGAAATCCAGTTCATTGGTCACGCCCATGAAGCTGAACGCCATGTTGATCGTATCACCGATTGTCAGGGACTGTTCGCGTGGTGAGACAGACCAACAATTGTATTCTGATTTCACATTGAGTGACACGTTCGGGTAAACGCCGGAGTTTTCGTAGATGTGCGTCGGATCCTCGAGCGCGGAGGTATTCTGCAGCGAGTTAGGGTCTGCGAAATTCCAATCCCACTGGACGATGGTGTCGCCCGTTACTGTTATTGATTCGTCGAAGAATCTGACCGTTTCAAGACGGCAGAGGTTTTCGAATCTAAATTCGGGTATCGGATTTGGTCTGATCCTGATGACGAGCGTGCCAGTTGCAGAACACGGCGTGGTGACGTCGTGATAGGTGTACTCGATGCGGATGTCCCTATACATGTTGAATCCTGTCATCGGATTGAGTGACGCTGTGCCGTTACCGTTGTCGGTGAAACCAACAGACAGTGGCGCATTCGTCTCATCGTCGAATATCTCGAATTCACCTGTCGCGCTGCCTTGTACCGCTTTAGGATACCCTTTGATAATGATCGGTGCCCCGGACCGGCAGAATATCTGTACGCTGTCCTGGTCAACAGTTCCATTGTACACTTCTTTAGCAGACTCTCCATACGCTTCCACGATCGGGCGTGCAGGAATAAAGTATTCAACCCGCTGCTTAATGGGAACCTGAATATCACTGTTTGTGGTGCTTTGGAATTCTGCTGTGAATTCTATTATACCGAGCGATCCACCTTTATGAACCAACATTCCTTTATCCGTCCGTTCAGCATCGTGGAACGCCGGGTAGTCGTAAAGGTTGTTAACGGTGGCTCCGGCGGTATCATTAGCATTCAGCAAATGGCTTTCTTCGAGGTAGTACCGCGCATATGTCGGGTATTCTTCCGGGTTCGGGTTATTGGCCGGCGAAACGATCGAGTCGATCCTGCTTGGCCAGTTACTTACCAGCGTCTCCCAAGCGGCGCCGGTCATAACCTGCGCGCCGGCAACATCAGCCGGGATTGCTGCTTTCACGCTATATAACAGGTATCCTGTTAACACGCCGGTATTAACCGTATCCGCCTGATCATTTGCAGCCATACCCGGATAGTTCTCATTGACGAAGCAATAAGTATTCGCGAGATCCGGCAACGCTTTGGTATGATCATAGACAAGATACTGTATCACCGTTTCAGACACGCAACCGTTGTTGTCAGTGTGCATCATCGTGATATTGAACGGAGTACCCACGTTGACCGCGCCAAGGCTCAGCTCGTTCAGGTTCACGCCGAATCCACTGAAGGTATTGGGTCCGTAGTCGCCCTCTGGTCGAAGCGGAATAAGTTCAACAGTCCGGCCGCCTGCTTCATTGTAGTTGTCAGGGATCGTCGTTACGGACTGATAGGTGCCATCGTCATTTGGATGATCGGTGTTCCATTGTGAAAATTCCGCTTTGGAATAACTATTGGTAAAGTCGACGGAAGTCGCATCGTAAGTATCCAGGTAGGCAATGTTCGTGTCATCCGGCACGTCGGCAGGGAATGCGTTACCGCCGAGGCGTGTAATGTACCCTGAGGTTGAAGAGGTCGCTTTGACCTTCAGACCATGGATCGCGATAAAGTCGCGCGTAACATTTTCATCTGAGACAAACGAAATCTTGATGATGCTGTTGTTGATAAACTTCAACGTTCCTTCACTCACTTCTCCGGTGCCTGCGAAGTCTTCGCCGGCCAGCATTACAGTACCACCCGCGGATGGGATGAATTCAAAACCCGAAGGCAAAAGAAGATTGAAGCTTTGCGTTGAGCCACCTCCATAGAAGTCGTCTATGTCTCCTTCACTAATGATGATCGGGGCGCTCATTTCCTGCTCGCTGTTCACGCACAATGTCATGGCAGGACTGTTGATCGACACTGGCGCAGGACTAACGGGCGCAACCGGAGTCGTGAACGTGAAAGTTGGTGACCCCACCCCGACCGTAAAGCCGTTTGCCGCGCCTCGGAACGGATTGGAGTTAGGTATCGCCGTTTCCACAGAATCTCTTTCAGAATAAGCTTCGGCGTATACATACACATCGTATGCTGTTTCCGGCTCAAGCGAAGAGATCAGTCCAAAATTCGTCAGAGGGTTGATCTTCGTGATATTGATTGTGTCGGCAAACGTGCGGTCGCCGGTCGCTTGGCCCAACGCACCATCGGGATATGTCGCCGCCGGATCCTTGATCTGAGCAACGGTCGGAGCGTCGCTTCCTGCCGGCACTACCATGTAAAACGCGCGCCCGGGCTCATCGAAAGCTCCGCGCCAGATTGCTCCCGTTGCCAATCCGTCGGGCGTAATCAACGACGGGTTTTCATTGGCCGTCGGGGTTGTAAGCAGTGTCGGAGGCAGGCCGTTGGACGTTTTAAAGTAGACTTCACCGGAGTAGGTAATTCCACCGAACCGGTTTCGGTTCTGGTCCATGATACCCGTCTTATAAGTCGTTGTTGCTGGTTCTACTGTGATATAATAGAAGTGGTCCGGTTGTAACGCCGGCATCTGGAATTCCAGCAGCCTCGTCAGGTTGGCCGTATTCTGCGGATCGTCAGTTCCATACGCATGGTTGTATTGTCCATTGAGCGCCTGCAGATCACCGACTTTGAAAACATTGTCGGGATCGGTTTGATCGTACAATGCGACGACACCATCGAGGCTCCACACCGGTCGGTTGAACAGCAGTTCCATTGTCGGTTGTGTCGGGTCAACGTTCAATTGTCCGATGGCCGGGTAGGTGGCGGTGAGTACAGGGGGGAAGATGGCAGCAAAGCTATACTCCTGGCCCTGCACACCGGCGTAATCGCTACCGGAGCTTGTCACCACGTAATCAGCGCTGCCCGTCAGCAATCCGTCATCGACGACATACGGCCGGATTTTGGGAGTATTAGAGCTCGCGTCTGCTGCGACGTCAACAACCATAAAATATGTCAACTGACCGTTGCTGGTGCTCGTGAGGCTGCGGCCGCCCCCCGGCGTTCCGGTGAGGTCTACATCAAGCCACAATCCATCGGCATCCTGAACAAGATTTCCACCAACACTGGTTACGTTTACAAGGTTGGGATCGCCAGGGGTGTATTTCCGTTCCGCGGCATTCTCATAGATCCGGATTTGATTGAGGACGCCCTTGTATGAATTTGTAAATTGGATCCGGAACTTCTGTAAAATTGGATGTCCCGCGATCGCATAGTCGCGTCTGAACGTGACTCCAAAAATTGCCTTACTAACCGAACCACCACTCAGGTTGGTGCTCGTCGTCACTCCTTCTGTTGTAAGTTCCGCGTAAACGTTGATAACGTCTACGTGCGTTGAGGAAACAGCAACATTTGGAGGCGTTGCGCCGGGCTGATTGACGTTACTAGTGATCGTCTGACCTAAGCCGTTCATCGATGTCAGGGTCAGCGTACCATCGCCAACCGAGGTGTATTGAAGTGTATCCAGCAACAAGATGCCGTCGACAAAATGGGCACCCGAAACTTTGTCCAAGCCAACGGCTGCGCTTACGACGGCGGTAGAGTCATGGTCGACGTCGATAATGGAGAACTGGTCTCTTGCTTTTGCTTTAATGATCTTCAGGTTGTTGTCGGGCACCGACTCAT
>DASPNN010000144.1:0-9995 GCA_035626495.1 Chryseosolibacter sp. | reverse complement strand
ATCGGCTATCGCCGTCCTACAGTTTTATTCGCGACGACATCTGGCAAAAATTTTTGACGAATGCACTCAAGGACAACAACCGGGAGCTGCTGCTCGAATTGTCTGGTTGGAAGAATCCCGATCGCGTCCGGCCGCGATTCCTGCGCCGCAGCGGCCCGGGACCTGCTGGTCGTAATTGAGCATCTTATCGTGTTGGCCACTCTAAGAGCTCTGTTCATTGGGCGGAAAAACATCGCCACTGTAACCTTTCTGGTTTAAAGAAGTATTTAGAAGATCAAGTAGAACTTTATTGACTTTTCTATCATCTGATAGCAAACACGAACTCTATGATCAAAAGCTTCTTCACGCTCGCTCTGAGAACATTGCTGAAAAGAAAACTCTATTCATTTATTAACATTTTCGGGCTGGCTATCGGCGTGGCGGTTTGCCTTGTCATCCTGAAATACGTGGACTTTGAGCTCAGCTACGACCATTATCACAAGAATGCCGCGACTATTTACCGGAGCACTTCCACCTATTGGCAAAACGGTGAGCTGCGGGGAACGGGCGTGGTTACCGCATACTCGCTTGGCCCGGCGATGGCCGCGGATATCCCCGAAGTAAAGACATACATCCGGACCCATCCGATGTATGGCGGGGCTGTTGCAAGCTACCAGCCGGGTGCCGGAGACGCAAGGATCTTCAAGGAAGAGGATAATATGCAGTTTGCCGATTCGACCTTCTTCGACGTATTTACCTATGAAGCCGTGCAGGGTAACCTGGCGACAGCTCTTGATAATCCGAACTCAGTGGTAATCACCAAGAAGATAGCCGAAAAATATTTTGGTACCGGGGATGCGTTGGGTAAAACCCTCCAGGTTTCCGGAGGCTGGGCCGATGGATCATACGAGGTTACCGCCGTACTGACGGAAGTGCCGGAGAATTCCCATTTTGTTTTTGACTTCATGTTTCCGATCCATAATCTGCTGGCGGGCCCACAGTATCAGCAGGACAAGGATGGTTGGGGATGGAATAATTTTGTGACCTATGTACAGCTGCATGACAACGCTGATGTGAAGGCTGCGGAGGCAAAAATTCCCGCTTTTGTTGAAAAACACCGTGGCAAGAACCTCGCGGAGTCGAATGGCAAGCTCGTATTCAATTTCCAACCGCTGCTCGACATTCACCGGAACCCGGGCCTGAACTATGACTCGGCTCCTACGGTGAGCATGAACTCGGTTTATTTTTATATCCTGATATCCGTTTTCATTCTCTCTATTGCGTGGATCAACTACATCAATCTTTCCACTGCGCGTGCGATGGAGCGGGCGCGGGAGGTCGGTATCAAAAAGGCTGTCGGCGCGGTAAAGACGCAGCTCATCTGGCAATTCATCAGCGAGGCGGTGCTGGTTAATTTATTTGCGGTCGTTATCGCTGTCGTCCTCGCCATTGTGCTGCTGCCGGTTTTGGGCGACATTGTGAATAAGCAGCTCGCATTTGACTTCACGGACCTGCGCTTCTGGGCGGTTGTTACCGGATTGTTTCTCGCCGGATCGCTGATCTCCGGGGCTTATCCCGCATTTGTGCTGTCCTCGTTCAGGACGATCGAGGTACTTAAAGGCAAAGTCGATCGCGTATCGCAGGGGTTCTCGCTCAGGAAGGCACTGGTGGTATTTCAGTTTGCCTCATCTCTGATCCTGATTGCCGGCACCTTTACAATTTACAGGCAAGTGGTTTACATGCGCGGGCAGGACAAAGGACTCACGATGGACCAGATGCTCGTCATCGACGGGCCGAGGGTGATTGACTGGAAAGATGTGAAACAAACGGAGGCGCGCCTGACCACATTCAAGAACCAGTTGCTTGCAATCTCCGGCGTTGAAAGCGTGGCAACGTCTGCGTCAATTCCGGGTGCTGGTGCGAACTGGGGTACGGGTATGCGCAGGGAGGGAGCGGATCGCGAAGAAAGCCAGGGCGGCAACGTTGTGTGGGTCGACCCGGATTTTCTGCCGACTTACGGACTTACGTTGCTCGCCGGACACAACTTCAACCCTGATGTCCGTACGGACATGGAGGGCGTTCTTGTGAATGAAGCCGCGCTCAAAACCTTTGGGCTCGGAACTCCGGAGAATGCACTTCGTGAAAGGATCATCCTCGGCGGGGATACTGTGTCGATAGTCGGTGTGTTGAAAAACTACCATTGGAATTCGCTCAAGATTGATCATTCGCCCTGGCTGTTGAAAGCCGATCCAATTTCGGGCCGGCATTTTTCGCTGCATCTTGCAGGCAGCGATTTTACAACGACCATCGCGAGCATCGAGAAAATCTACAAAGAAGCGTTCCCTGGCAACCCATTCAATTACTATTTTCTCGATGATTTCTTCAATACACAATATAAAGGCGAGCAACAGTTTGCGCGCATCTTCAGCTTGTTTGCGATCCTGGCGATCATCATAGCGTGTCTGGGGTTGTGGGGACTCGCCTCTTTCACCACCGCACTACGGCTAAAGGAAATTGGTATTCGCAAAGTGCTCGGAGCGTCCTCCACAAGTGTAATGACTTTGTTGTCGTGGCAGTTCCTGAAGCTGATTCTCATCGCGTCTGTGATTTCTGTGCCGATCACCTGGTATGCAATCGACAGATGGCTGAGCACCTTTGCGTTCCGTATGGGCATTCAGGCGGACCTGTTCATCGTTCCGCTCGTGATCCTCGTGGTGCTTGCTTTAGGGACGATCAGTTTGCAAATTCTCAAAGGTGCGAACGTCAACCCGGCGCGTGTTTTGAGGTCGGAGTAAGGACACGTCAGCTCTTCGTAGTGGCAAATGTGAAATCGAATCCTCGCAATAAAAAAAAGCAGGTTCCTGTAAAGGAACGCTGCTTTTTGAAATCTTGTGCGCCAGCAAGAGGGTGTCTTTTTAGATTGGGTCTTTTAATGTCGCTGGCGCTGCCGATTCCTGGTGAAATCTTACGCTAAGATAGCACATGACGTTCCCGCCGGCAATCTGGCGCATTAGTATAATTGTACTAATCCGCAACCCGCGTGTTTCTCCCCGGCCCCTTTTTGGCTGCTTTTCTTGGTTTAATAAAAACTAGGATTGATGGAGGCAATGTTCGTAGGCGAACTTGACAAGGCCTTGAGTGTTCTTTGCGCCCGTTTTTCGCATCATGCGCACGCGATGGTTTCGAACGGTGTGTTCGCTCAGCGAAAGCTCAAGCGCAATCTGGCGGTTGGTGTATTGCTGACAGATCAGCCGGATGATCATTTTTTCTTTTTCCGTCAATTCAACCTTCGTGTACGTGTGGGCGCCTGGGGGGGTAAGGGACTGCGCAGACTTAAGAGCTTCCTCCATGTACGCATTTGTATAGCTTTTTCCAGCCATAGCCGCGAACAATGCTTCTTCGAATTGCGTGAGCTTCGCATCTTTTGGCAGAAATGCATGGACACCGGTTTTCAGAGCCTGGCCAATCGTGGCTTTGTCATCGTGCATTGAAACTACAATCACTTTGGTTTCGGGGTAGTCTGATGCGAGCTTTTCGCAGGCCTTTATCCCGTCCATGACCGGCATCGTGATGTCGACAATGACGACATCGGGAATATCCTCCCGGATCAGCGCAAGAAGTTCCCTGCCATTGGATGCCTCCTTGATGTCGCCGACCGCTTCTATTTCTGAGAGAACTTTCACGAAAGCTTTTCGAAACAGGGTGTGATCGTCCGCGAGGTAGACCTTCATTTTCCGCATAATGTTGGGAGTAGCTGCCGGAGGGTCTTTGCAATCCTAAAAGTAGTGAATTTATCGCAAACAGGTGCCGGGCCGTTCCGTGACAGATTTACTTGACGGGAAAACGGATCTCGTAACGCGTGCCGCCAGGTCCGGATTCGCGTTGAATTGTGCCATGGATCGATCGCACACGCGACTCGACGTTCAGCAAACCAAAACCGTTGGCCCGTGCATCCGGCTCGAAGCCCTTGCCATTGTCGGAAAAGCTGATCTCGAACCTGCCGCTCATGGATGCCAGCTGGATCTGGATCTTTGTTGCTCCGGAATGTTTGATTGCATTGTTCAGCAATTCCTGCAAGACTCTGAAGGCGACAATGCGGAGGCGGGCGTTTTGGAGGTCATTGCCGGTGGACGAAACGTCAACCTGTATGGGTAGCGCCGCGGTGAGGGTTTCGACATATTTTCTGACGGCCGCGAATAACCCATCGCGTTCGAGTCCCGGCGGCGTGAGTTCGTATACAATGCTGCGGATGTCTTTGATGGTGAACAGAAATTGCTCGTCGAGGTCATCCGCCATTGGTTCGGCATGTTTACGGAGTACATGCTGAACGGTTAGCTTGATTGCGCTGAGGTTGCCCGCCACGCCGTCGTGTAACTCTTGGGCTATCCGTTTTCGTTCACGCTCGAGGGTTTCCATCTCTGCCTGGATCAATTTATATTCATGGCGTTGACGGATGTTGTAAAAGGTCCGGAAATATAAATACACAAGCCCGCTCAGAACGAGGAATCCGCCCAGTTGCGAATACCAGCGCTGCCACCAGGGTGGATGGATGATGATGGCTTGAAAACTTTTCTCCGGAGTCCAGTGGAAATTATCCAGCGAATGTTGAAGTTCTGGCTGGTATTTTCCGGGAGCCAAAGACGAAAATTGGATGGAGCGCTGGTCGGTGTAGATCCATGGATCCGAAGAAGAGAGACGGTAGCGGCAGACCACATTGGGATTGCTCAAAGAAAGAAATCCAAAACTGAGTTTGATGTCCGTTGCATGGTGGTCCAGCACCAGTGGACCGCGGGGTTCAACGGCCTGGTTGTTAACCAGGATTTTCTTCATGTAAAAATCGGCCGATCGTTTAATCTTATTGGTCGACGCATACGGAATTGTAGCAATTCCCTCGTCAGTAAAAGCCCACACGTCTTTTTGGGTGAATGCCATAAAATTAACCTTATCCGCAATAAGCCCATTGGCTTTGGCCAGGTGAGAAAATTGAGGCTGCCCAATGGCCAGCAAGCCGGCAGGGGTGACGAAGATCCCTTTTTCCGTTGCCAGCCAGATGGCCGTGTCGCGCTCCTCGGCGGCATAAATGTTATCGGCCACGAAGCCGTTCCTTGTATCAAACTGACGAACGCTCCAGTCGCGTTGATTCACCACCAGGAACCCGTTGCCGATCGTGCCCATGACAACGGTGGAATCGTTGAGGGTGAGCATTTTCGAGATCTTGTACTTTGACAAAGTCGCCGGCTGCTCCACAAGGTTGATGAGCGTGTCGTACACGTGCATTCCGATACGCGTAGCCACAAACAGCAAGTTGTCTTTCAACAGCATGTTTCTGAAATACGCAAGGCTTCGTCTAAAGTCGAGAATGTCTCCCTCGGGGCTGAGCTTAATAATTTCCCGAGGCGAACATCCCCACACATTGCCGTTGGGTGCCTCGGCAAAGTCGATAAACGAGTTCACCCCCTGCGTAACCTTGACCGTTCTGAAGCGATCATCGGTGATCAACAAGGCGTCGGTTGACATCCACATCCTGCCTTTCCGGTCGCGATGGAATGCGCGTATTGCGCCCTCCCTTTTTGTGATCAAAGAGGTCTGGCGTGTTTGCATATCCCAGGCGGTAACAACACCGTTGTAACCCGAAACCACGACTTTATCGCCGCTGGCAAACACGGCGTGCACTTTAGACGAATCCTTGTATGCATAATGGCGGATCAGAAGATCGGGAATGTGAAACACGCCGCTTTCCAGCGTTGTCACCCACAGACCGCCATCGCGGTCTTTCAAAATATTCGAGACCGACTTGCGTTTCAACGGTGGAATCGTCCACGGCTGTGCCAGGTCTACGTTGTCGAACCGCTCCAAACCGGCATCGGCATAGCCGACCCAAAGTAAATCATCGGGGTCCTTGTACATGAAAATCACCCGATGGTCTCCGTGCAATACGCGCTGGAGGCCGTTTTCATCCAGACGGTAGATGGAATTGTGAACCGTCAGATAGATTTTGCCGCGCCACTCCTGGGCGAAATTTATCCGGCTGAAAATATTAGCAAGCGGAGTGAGGTAGGATTTTCCGTTGATGTGCAAACCGGTGGGTTCGGTGCGTGCCGTTATGAACCGCGCCCCGCACAAGTATGAACCATTGACCTTCTTGTAGTATGCATGCATGCGCGGCAGGCTGTCCAGGACCAGCGTACCGGCCGTGTCCAGGATGCCGATTATGGGACTTGCCGCAAACCAAACACGATCCAGGCTGTCGAAGAGCATCGATGACATATTCGATTTTGCACAAGCCTGCGCGAGAATATCATTGTGCTTGTGGGGACAATCTTTTGATTCTCGCACGTGAACAGCCGGCCGGAAAAAGTGCGAAACCATATTCGCTGATGCCGATCCTCCATGATGCCAAACACTACCGGATCCTCAAGGCCGTCGTGAGAACGAAAAACAGTCATTTCGCGCCCATCAAAACGAACTACACCATTATCCGTTCCGAACCAGATGAACCCTTTGCTGTCCTGGAACACGTCGTAAACTTCCGTGCTCGGCAGCCCTTCAGCTATTGAATAATTCCGCACCGCGTACGATTGGGCGACTGTTTCCTCGAAGAAGAACGCGGCAAGAAAGGCGACAAGGATTGTTCTCAGCATGGGGTTCAGTCAGAAAGATAACTTAAGGAATGCTTTAACGCCAGACAACCACGCCGCGAAATTTATTACATCATGGGGGCAACGAAGACTCAACACGCTTCGCATGGGCCTGATTTATTAACTCCGGTCCCCTTCTCCGGGAAGGAAACTGGCGCAATTGGCACCCAACTCTATTGTGAAACCAGGAGCGATGGCTCCCGGCGATATGGCGAATCTGTATTCAGCAACTAGCCAATCTTCAACGCCCGCTGCTTTGCCACATACTCTTTTGGACCCATCCCGTACTGCTTTATGAAACACTTGTCAAAGTACGAGTGACTGCTGAACCCCACTTCAATTGCCACCTGGTTGATCGTCAGCCGTCCGGCCATCAATAACCGCAGGCTGTGCTTTAAACGGATACCCTTGATGAACTCGTGGACGCTTTGTCCGGTGAGAGACTTGATCTTAGCATACAATACCGTCCTGCTCATACCGACTTCATTGCAAATCGTCCGGGCATCGATACTTGCATCGGAGATATTCTGCTCTATGCAAACGACTACCCTTTTCAGGAACTCCTCGTCCAGGCCGTTGATGCTGAGGTGCTCCTTTTGGAATTCAGTCTCGCTCAGGATACAGGCGTGAATCTTTTCCCTTACTTTCTCCTGGTGACCGATCAGGTTCATCACGACCTGGATGAAGACTTCTTTTCGTACGGGTTTTGTGAGATAGATGTCGGCTCCCGCTTCGTATCCCGAAAGCTGATGCTGTTCATCCCATTGGCTCGTCAGCAGGATGACGGGGATGTGGCAGGTCGACGGATTTCGTTTGATCTCATCGCAGAGGTCCAGGCCGTTCATGACGGGCATCATCAGGTCGGTGACGATGGCAACGGGTTGGATGTCCAGGGCTACCTGAAGTCCTGCTTCCCCGTTCGGTGCTTCGTGGATTTCGAAAATTCCGGCGAGCAATAGCCGCAAATATGTTCGAAGCTCAGTGTTATCGTCGACGATCAGGATTTTTTTTCCTTTCAGCTTTGTAACTTTCTCGGACGCGAGGGTGTCGGCAACATTAAGCGCACCCGAACCTTTGTCATTATGCAAGGGCCCGGGGTGAACTCGTTGGCGGGAACCTGCCAGTGTGATAACGAATGAGGTACTGGTTCCCGGCTCGCTCGAAACGCGAATGTCGCCTTGATTGGCCTTTGTGAATTCATACGCGATCACCAACCCCAGGCCTGTGCCTTTTTCTCCAGCTGTACCGACGGAAACGCAATCCTTATTTAAGGAAAAGAGATTTTGCAGCTGAAGCTGGGTCATGCCAACGCCGTTGTCGGAGATGGTGATGTCCACTTTGTCGCCGTGCAAGCTTGTTGAGATGGAAACCAATCCGTTGTATGGAGTGAACTTCACAGCGTTGCCAATGATGTTTCTCAGGATCGAATCCAGCATGTTGTAGTCCGCGAATGCTGTGTGGCCGGGTTCGGATTTGAGATCCACACGGATATGCTTGTTGTTGAATTGTTGTTCGAGCAGCGCAATGTTTTTTCTGATCACTTCCATAACATTCACATGCACGGGAACGCACTCCAGGCTCCCCGACTGTGTCGTCGACCAGTTCAACAGGTTGATGAGCAACTCGTAGATTGCATTGGAGGACCGGTGGATGCTGTTGACGTATTCGATCGTTTGTTTTTTGTCCAGTCGCGCGAGGTTGGTTTTCATAAAATCCGATATGCCGGTAAGGGCCGCGATTGGATTTTTCAGATCGTGGGCAAGGATTGAAAAGAAGTGATCTTTCGTTTTGTTCAGTTTTTGAAGTTCCTCGATGGTGACCTCCAGCTGCCTGTTTTGCTCGGAGATGTGCTGCTTCTGGTCCATGATTTGCCGCGACTGCCGGAGGATCTCGCGGTTGTAGGTTTCCAGGCGTTCCTTCTGTATCCGGATCTCATCATTTTTTTCGGTGAGAAACGTATTCGCTTCCCTGAGCTCGGAAGTTCTTTTTTCTACTTCGCTTTTCAGCATTCGCGCGCGCTCGCGGATCGCCGAAATGCGTGCATAAAAGATCCCCGACACCACTGCGGCCACCAACACCACAACGAGAATTTTAAACGAGGGGGTTTTGTACCACGGGGGCAAGACCACGATCTTCAGAGTTGTCGACGGTTGCTGCCATTCGCCATTGACGTCTCTGAATTTCACCTGCAGGTGATAGGTGCCGGGATCCAGATTCGTGAATGAGATTTTGCGTTCGGTGCCCAGGTCGATCCAGTTGTCCTGCATTCCCTTAAGCTTGTACGCGTATTGAGTTTTCAATGGGGCGTACAGGTTTACGGCGGTGATCTCAACAGAAAAGAACGACTGGTTTGGAGTAAGGACAATTTCGTCTGTGAATGCAAGCACTTTTTTTAATGGTGACTCTTTCATGCCTGGGAGCTGCGGTTTGTTGTCGATAAACAGGTTTGAAAAATAGAACCTGCCGGGTACATAGGTCCGCGGTGGAAGGCTGTCCGGGTGAAAAACATTGATGCCTTTTGGGCCGCCAAAATAAACCTGGCCCTTGCTTCCGCGCCATGCGGCTTTTTGAAAAAACGAGTTCCCTTGAAGGCCGTCGTTGGCATCATACCTTCGCACAGACGGCGCTTTTGTATCAACGGTGACGATACCTTCGTTCGTGGCGATCCAAAGGTTATTGTGATGGTCCACGACGATGCTCTTCATGATCGCGGGCAGGCGAAGCTTCGCGCGATACCGGGTGAAATTCCGTTCTGATGGTTGCCACAGGTCAAGTCCGGCTTCTGAAACGATCCAGATTCGACCCATCTGGTCTTCGGCGACCATGTTTACGGAGTTGCTGCTGAGGCTTGTGGTATCAACGGTGTTTTCAAAATGTTCCAAAACTTTTCCGTTGAACATGAACAGGCCGCTGTAGGTTGCGATCCATAGTTGCTTCTTTGAATCCTTGAACAAAAAGTTGATCCATCCAGGCTGCCACATATCGAACGGGAATACCTTATTGTTCCCATGATGAATGACCGTGTTGCGTTTCAGGTCGTATGCCGCGACGCCTTCCCCATGGGTTCCGATCCACACCAGTGTATCGTCTGCAAGCAAACTTTTGGCGTCGTTGATGGGAAGCGTGTTCACATTGGAGCGTGAGTTCAACAGGGTTCTAATTTTCTCCGTCCTGGGATCGAAGGTCATGACACCGCCATTCCAGGTTGACAGCCAAAGCTTCCCGGTGTGATCGGCGTCGATATCGGTGATGGCGTCATTGGTCAGCGGGTGCGTTGCGGTGCTGTATAGCTTGATGGACGACAGGGACGGGTCAGTCCGGATGAAGCCACTATGCTCGGTTGCGATCCAAAGGTTTCCACTACGGTCCTCATGGAAA
>DASPNN010000143.1:0-3003 GCA_035626495.1 Chryseosolibacter sp. | reverse complement strand
ATGTTCGAAAATGGAATTAAGGCTATGGCCTACCGGCACCGGTGATCCAATGCTTCTCCACGTGAATTATTTCTCGGAGAATTAAAGTTGATCTGTCCGGTATATGTAAAACCGCGCGTGTAGATTTAACCAGATGCTCTTTTCAACTTAGCCCGAAATGTGAAGCTCCGCAGAGAGTTGCGATCGTTCCATCCAGTTCATGAGTGGTCCTTAGCTCGGAAGGCCATGAGGATTTCAAATAATGTGGATTAATGCGTGTGAGCGTATCGCTTATAACGAGGCCGGGGTGTACAAGCAAACCCTGCCGCATTACATCGTGAGGTAATGTATCCTGGTGATATTGGCAGATGCCACACAACTCCTTTCTATCCCTGAACATTTCTTCAAGCCGTAATTCGTATTCCAGCAATTTGGAAAAATCCCTTGTCGGCCCGAACTCCCACGTCATGTCTCCCGAGGCCCACAATCCTTTATAGCCATCGCTTATGGCTTGATTCAGGGTGTCCTCAAGTTTTTCCAACATTGCCCCGCTATCAAACTCACCTGACGACACCGGTTCAGCCGACAAAACCAGGCGCGCTTTTGCAATCTCTGACGCGACGTCAATCCCCACCGCAGAAAGAGTGGAACGCATGCCCGCCACCATTGGGGCACTGTTGAGATACAGGCATCGGTAGCCCTCGTCCAACTTGCGCTTTATTATGCCCGCCAAAACCGGAAGTTTTTTAGAGGGCGGGCCTCCATAAATCAGGCATTGATGTCGAGCCTCAGATTCCATGCAATACAGAATAAACCAAAATTCGTTATTTATAATTCCATTTATAGCTATTACTCTCCGCAAGGCTGGACAACGGTCTCTTCGGCCTCTTGATCAACTTTTTCAATAAATCTAGAGGCTCAATATAATGAGGATTTTTGTGAATTTTTCCATGCATGATAACATAAGGATGCGTCGCTAAAATATCGGCAACTGCACTCCCGCTGAACCGGTTGACATCATACGCACAGATGATGGAACACTCGTATTTTGGCGCGAAAGTATTTATACGAGCTTCGTATTCTATTAATTCATCCGTACCTGGAAGATTTTTAAGCGCCCATTCCATATCGCCGTAACCCCTGAATATGCCGTAGGGGCCGTTTTGGGCGTCGATCAATGCCTGTTCCAGAAGGTTGACCATTCGCTCGGCCGCGAAGCTGCCTCCAAGGAGATAGGTCTCATCGGACGAAAAAAGTTTTAGCTGTCCACGTGCCAGCACTTCCTGCACAGGAATATCAGCTTCCGACAATCTGCAGCAGTGATCGTCGTGTAAGCTGGCGTCGATTATGGTAAAAATTTCTTCATCATTATTTATACCTTCTTTGATCCAAGGCAACAATGTCTCATACTGATCTTCGCGCGAGTCGAAAAACGCGCAAACATGCAGCGGGCCTGTCAGGCTTTCACCGCACAATGTGACTGAGTGCTTTCTCTTCATATTGGATTCATTTTGATAATCAAACTGTTATTTAAAATTCAGGAGCGCAACTTTTGTTTTCTTAAAGTTCTGTTTTCGTTCTCCAGTTGCTCGACTCTCGCCTGAAGCTTTTTTATTAAAGCGTCCTTTTCTCTTTCAACTTTGCGCAGCTGCGTGACGTCGCGCGTGAAACAACGGGTATGAACGAACTCACCATGTTCCCAGAATACATTAGAATTGATTAGCACATCTTTGATCTCACCGTTCTTACACAGCAGACGCGCAGGGTAGTTCAGAAGGGTTTCCTTGTTCATCAATCTTCTTAGAATATCTTCGATAACATCCTTATCAGCGTGAAATTTGCTGATGTGTTTGTTCAAAAATTCGTCTTTACTGTAACCCAAAAGATCCAACTCAGCCTGGTTTACCCAAATGATAATTCCGCTGCCATTGACCCAATGAAGAGGCAAGGATGCGTTTTCGACAAAGTCCCGAAGCTCCGCGACTTCTTTCCTCAGTTGCCGTTCAAGAGCCTCCAGATCTTTGTTCTTTTTTTTTAATTTCTCAACCTCGGACATAAAATTCGGTTGGCGGTTTAACTTTACTTTCACTGTTATCGACCCTCGAAAACAGGGGTGACACGATAAAAGCTTGTCGGAATCTGATTTATTGAATCTACGAATGCACAAAGGTAATTCTCGCCTGTTCGCATTTTCCAATCCGCGATCTCATTTTTTTCATTTACGAAGGCAAAGGATTTGACAACGGTATAAAAAATGTAGAAAAACTTCTGCGATCCGTAAAATCCGGATTCGTGAACCTCCTCAAAATTCGTATTAATCAATACTCTAGTGGCCTACTGGCGTGTAGAGGTCAAAGGAGCCTTTAAATTCGGTCTGAATTGCCCGGTTGGCAACGACGTATGGTTTGAATTCAAAACTTGCATGCCAGGTCGTGGGCTTGACGGCCTGCGAAACCCTACTAAAAATGCGCCCGCAACGAACATAGGCACCGGAATCGAAATTTGCCGGCCACAAGCTTCGACAATTCAGTTTGGTAACTCTAACAAACATTAAGCAACGGCATCTTCACATCATAACGCCGGCGTCCGCCTGTCAACGCACTTATGTGACCAGTGGCCAAATGCTGAATGGTTTTACTAAATTAGTTTCCGCACGAGCGACCCAGACCGTGCTTCAAATTGGGAGTGTAACAAACAAACCTTCTACGACAATGGAGAGCAGTTACGAAGACAATCACTCAAATAAAAGAGCCGCCACACCATTTTCACAAACTTACTTCCACGGGACTAAAGCCGACCTGAAACCCGGGGACCTGATTGAAGTTGGGTTCAATTCAAACTACGGAAAAGGAAAGAATGCGAAATTCATTTTTCTGACCGCCACACTGGATGCGGCGATTTGGGGTGCCGAACTTGCGGCGGGCGATGGACGCGAACGGATCTATTTGGCGGAACCAACAGGACCCATTGAAGACGACCCGGATCTCACAGATAAAAAATTTCCCGGTAACCCGACGAGATCTT
>DASPNN010000142.1:0-5385 GCA_035626495.1 Chryseosolibacter sp. | reverse complement strand
CGCCGTCGAGAAAGTCGATAATCCCGTGGAGCAGTACACGATCACACTGAAAGATCAGGAAACCGGAGTCGATATGATTTTCGAGTGGGCGGATGTGAGGTTTGTTATCCCGGTAAAGAGGGGGACATAGGGTTGGGTGTTGGCTGTCGGCCTTCAGCTTTTAGCTTTTAGGGATCTCAGTAGTCGAAGAGATCTTTGACGTCGATTTCAAGTGTGTTGGCGATTGTGAGGATGACAACGAGCTCGGGGTCGACCGTTCCGTCTTCGATATCCTGAATGTGACGAAGATCAAGTCCCGAATAGCGGGAGAGTTGTGATTGTGTTAGACCTTTTCTTTCCCGGATCATACCAAGACTTGTCCTGAAGTCGTTGATCCTTGCCTCATTCATTCTCATAACTACGTGGAGTTGTCACGACGAAAATAACGCAACACTTCGACAAACGAAGCAGCATTTCAGCAAATTTTGCGAGCAAAGAGAATGTATCGCCGCTTGATTTCAAAATCCCGTCATCGTTTGCGGCTGAAATAAAAAAAAAGTCATAGCCGCGGACGACCATGACTTTTCAGAAGATCAACTAGCTTTATCCCTTATTTGACCTTTTGCCTTTGGATTTCGAATAAGCCTTCTGCTGCTTGCCCTCTTTCACAGTGACTTTATGCTTGGAGTCCTTCAGCTCTTTTTCGTCGATCTTCACGATCTTTTTCTCTTTGTTCTGGTCGATGTAGAAGTATTCGTCGTTCATCTTGTATACAACTTGTCCTTCGGGACCTTCTTTACCTTCCACTACTTCTACGTTGTGGGTGGCCTCGCCGCCTGTGCTCAGGCCTGCTTCGCTCCTGGCTTTTCCGGTCGCCGGGTCTATGCTGGCGCTCATGCCACCGCCGGTAGTACCGGTTGTGTCGGTATCTTCACCACCTGACGGAAGATCGCGTTCGGCCTGGTCAACTCCACCCTGGTCGGTGGTATCCTGCTGGAGATTTCCTTCCTGCTGGTTTACTCCTTCATCACCGCGGTCGGTCCGCTCTTGCATGTTCTGATTTCCCTGCGGATCGGCATCGTCCTCGCGCCGGTATTGCTGCGATTCCATGCTCTGATCCTGGGTAGTAGTATCCTGGTCGTCCCTGCGATACTGTTCGGACTGAAGCCCTTCATCCCGATTGGTTGTGTCGTGCTGTTCGGTACGGTATTGATCGCCCTGCAAGCCTTGTTCGCCGCCGGTAGTATCCTGTTCACCGGTGCGGTATTCGTTAGACAGTGTATCCTGATCCATATTTTGCATCGTGCTGTCCTGGCGTTGCTCGCTCAGTTGATCGGTCGTATCGCTGCTGCGGTACTCGTCACTTTGCTTGGGCCTCTGCTCCTGTGCCATCGTCGTGAGGCAGCAAACGGCAGCAGTTAAAACTGTTAAAAATATTTTTTTCATAAGGAATGTTTTACAATTCAACATCTTCAAATTCAAGTTTGACATTTACACCTCATTGATTAAACTTTCATACCACCCACGTCCACCGACGGCCAGACTCACCGTTTAACAATCCGAAAACACCAATGAGCAGACCCATGTTCCGTTCGTTGTTGCGCGTCCCTTTGTCATCTTGCCCGCGTATGATGAAAAAATCAACAGCAGCAGGCTGCGATGCCACAGAAATCGTAGAGTAGCCTTTTAAAGAAGAAAAAAAACGATAACCGGCTATTAAATGGATCCGCCGTTTTTTGGTTTTCGTTCCAAACCGGACGGTCAAAATTTGTATCCTGATAAAATGTGAAAGAAGTATGAGACTCATAATGATTGTATTCGCCGTGTGCGTGGCCTTAACGGCGCCCGCCCAGCCAGAACATGCCAGCAGAAGGCGCAACTTCAACAATGAGAATTATGTCGCCTTGCGGGAATTCGATCCCGTCAGCTATTTTTCAAACAAGCCACAAAAAGGAAGCGCGAAGTTCGAGTACAACTATAAAGGATTGTACTATTACTTTGTCAACGAAGCCAACCGGGAAGAATTTAAAAAATCGCCGGAGAAATATGAGCCTGCATACGGCGGATGGTGCGCCTATACACTCGCCCATTCCGGCGAGCGGGTCAAAGTCAACCCGAGCAGCTTCAAGATCATCAACGGCAAACTTTACCTGTTCTACAATTTCAACAGCGACAACCGCATGGTCAAGTGGGACCACGGCGACCAGAAAAAGCTCAAGCTGGCCGCCGACAAAAACTGGGTCAGAACGATGCACTGATGCCGGTACTTAGTGCAACCTTGGGTATTGGTGCCGTTGTGGCCTCAACCCGCAGTATCCAACCACCCTGCGTTGAAAGCGAAGCAGTCGCGACTTAGAAGGATCCAGGAGCCGGCATCATTTTGTTTCTTGTGTGGATAAACATTATGGTCGCGGGCAAACGAGTAGAAGCCAAATCCGAACGCCCCGGGAACGTCAGGCCGATGCTGTGCACGTTGCTGAAAGAGCCGTTCAACGACCCCGCCTACCTGTACGAGATCAAATGGGATGGATACCGCGCGATCGGATATGGGGGAAAAGAAACCGCAAAGCTCGATTCCCGCGGCGGCCTGGACTTCAGTAAGAAATATCCCGGCGTGGTCAAAGCGCTCGCCGCACTGGGGCACGACGCCGTGCTCGATGGAGAGATCGTCTACATCAACGCAGAAGGCCGCCCGGATTTCGACGCATTGCAGAGAGTAAACGGCAACAAGGCTCCCGTATTCTATTACGTGTTCGACATTGTCTGGCTCGATGGCCGAGACCTGATGCGGGTTCCGCTCGAAGAACGCAAGCAGATCCTTCGCGACACGGTAGCGGGAAATGCCGTGATCCGATACAGCGATCATTTCGACGACGGATTGCAACTGTTTGCCCATGCGAAAACGATGGCGCTCGAAGGCATCGTAGCGAAAATGCGCCGCAGCTTTTATCATCCGGACGAACGCAGCAACAAATGGTACAAGATCCCCACTTCCATCAAGCAGGAGTTCGTGATCGGAGGCTGGATGGAATCGGAAAGCGGTCGCCCGTTTCGCACGTTGTTGTTCGGCGCATATGAGGGAGACAAATTGATGTGGGTCGGCCACGCCGGGGGCGGATACAAGGAAGCGGAAATGCCGGCAATATTAAAAAAGCTGAAGTCGATCGAAATTGATGAAAGCCCCTTTGCAAACAAAGTCGACTACGACGGCATTGTCCACTGGGTGAAACCGGAGCTTGTCGCCAATATCAAATACGCCACCTTCACACGATCGGGCAAAATCCGGAAGCCTGCCGTATTTCTGGGATTCCGGCATGACAAGGAACCCCGCGACGTCGTGCGTGAAATGAGTAAGGAAAAAACATCCATTCCTTCTCTGCAAAAGCCAACCGTGGAAACGACATCCGGGAGCAATTGGCCGGAAGTCGAAAACATCCCCGTAAAAAACCGCGATGAAGTCGAAATCGAAGAATGTAAAGTCGAATTGACCAATGTTGATCGTTCCATCTGGAAAGGGATCACGAAAGCAGACCTGATACAATACTATTTCTCGATAGCGGATGTCATTCTTCCCCACATCCGCCACCGTCCATTGTCGCTGCACCTGAAGTTGAAGGGCCCGAATGCGCCCGGACTTTATATCAAAGATATGGAGGGCCGTCAGCCCGGCTGCGCCGGCATTTTTTCATCCGAACGCAAACACAAGAAAGCCGGGAAGCGCGACGTGATCGATTACCTGGTGTGCAACAACACGGCGACGCTGCTGTACATGGTCAACCTCGGGTGCATCGATATCAATCCATGGACGTCCACGACGCACCATCACGATCGTCCCGACTACATCATTATCGACCTGGATCCATCGGACAAAGATTTTAAAAAAGCCGTGACCGCAGCCCGCGCCGCCAGGCACGTGTTTGAAGAGATGAAACTCAAGGCATTCGTCAAGACCAGCGGCAAGACCGGCCTGCACATTTACCTTCCCTGTTCGGGTTTCGATTTCCCGCAGGCGCGCAACATTGCCGAAAATATCTGTTCGGCCATTCACGCGCTCGTGCCGGAGATCACCACCACGGAAATTGATATTTCGTCGCGGGGTTCGAAGTTGTATCTTGATCCTAACCAAAACGACTATTCGGATACCGTGGCTGCTCCATACAGCGCGCGACCGTACAAAAAGCCAACCGTGTCGGCACCGCTCAAATGGAAAGAGGTGACCGAGGGTCTTTCACCGGACCATTTCACCATCGCTACAATGGGTAAGCGGATCGCAAAAGAGGGGGATCTTTTCGCCGGTGTTCTCGACCCGAAGATCGCGACAAGGAACACCAAACCTCTTCGCAAGTTTCTTGGATGAAATGAAGACACCCTGGCCTTCAGTTCACAACCGCTGGCAGTTTGGAAGACGGGACCGGATCGCCCACCCGCGCCGCGTGAGGGACAGAAGCGAAAACCGAAGTGGCAAGTGGGCAGACCGTTGCAGCGAATGGCCCGGCCTGAGCGCGCGCAGGCATCATGTGCAGCAAGCGAAGGACACGCCCATCCAGCCCTTTGATCGAGGCCGGAATTACTTCGAATGTTCCGAAACGGGCATATGGATGCGAATCAAGTTGAGGGTAGCAACCGAAGACATGTGAATGTTAATCGTGCGGTCCTTCGAAAGCTGGAGCTTTCGTGTGACGGTCTGGCGCTCGTCCGCGTACGCGATCCAAACGGTGCCTACGGGTTTCCCGGCAGTCCCGCCGCCGGGCCCGGCGATGCCGCTGGTGGCGACCCCGATGCTGGTGCCGAATTTTTTTCTGACCGCCTGCGCCATTGCCACTACGGTCTCTTCACTGACTGCTCCATGGTCGGCAAGGGTCGGGGGCAACACGCCAAGTTCTTTTATCTTCACATCATTCGCGTACGCAATGACACTGCCGATGAAATAGTCCGAGCTTCCGGGCACGCTGGTGATCAGATGCGACACATATCCGCCCGTACAACTTTCCGCGGCCGACAAGGTGAGCTTCCGCTGGCGCAACGCGTTGCCGACGACAAGCTGCAGTGAGTCTTCTCCCACGCCGTAAATGTAGTCTCCGGCGATGAGTTTGAGGTTGTCGACGAGTATGTTCGATTCTTTGAGAAGTTCTTCTTTGTCTTTGCCGAGCGCCGTGAGCCTGAGCTTCACCTCACCCAAACTCGGCAGGTAGGCGAGTCTGATGTGCGCGGGAAGCGCGTTTTCCCAGGCTGCGATTTTTTCCGCAAGAACAGATTCGCCGATGCCCACGGTCCGGATGACGGTATGGTGAATCGCCGGGGTTCTGAATTTTTCCAGCAGCTTGGGTATGACCATGTGGGTCATCATATATTTCATCTCATGGGGAACCCCGGGCATTGAAACGAAAACACGATTGTTTTTTTCAA
>DASPNN010000141.1:0-3662 GCA_035626495.1 Chryseosolibacter sp. | reverse complement strand
TTATAAAAAGCGCTGGCATATTTGGCCGTATAGCTCATGATCGAGACGTCGGTAAATCCACTGTCATCCAGCTTGCGCCTGATAAATCCGACGCGCCCGTCCATCATGTCTGAAGGACCGATGATATCGATGCCAGTCTCTGCCTGAGCCACTGCCATCTTGCCAAGGATCTCGAGTGTTTCGTCATTGAGAATTTTTCCTTCATGAACAAGACCGTCGTGACCATCTGAACTATAAGGGTCCATCGCCACATCGGTCATGATGCAGGCTTCCGGGAATTTCTTCTTGATCTCACGCAACGATTTGAGATAGAAAAAATTCGGATCATAACTTTTAGTTGCTTTTTTGTCTTTGAACTGATCTTCTACAGCCGGGAAAATATCGAAAGCGACAACGCCGGCTTTTAAACATTCTTCGATCTCCTTCAACATCAGGTCGCATGACAGCCGGAAGATCCCCGGCATGGAGCTCACCTCAATTTTTTTCTGGTTGCCGTCGACCAGGAACAAGGGGAAGATCAGGTCGCTTGAAGAGACCTGGGTTTCTTCAGTCATCAGCCGGATGGCGTTGCTTTTCCGATTCCGGCGCGGGCGGCGTGTATTTAACATCGGTTGTGATTCTTGTTGCAATGAAAAAAATTCAGACAAAAATAGGCGATGGAACGGATAAAAAAATTCTTCGAACGCGCGGTGCGTCACCGGGACGCGCTTTCATGGATAAGCGGACCAAAAAAGACCGCGTTCGTGAGCATCTTGTTGGTCCCGAACCAAAAAGCGCGAAACGTGAGGTTCTCGGAGAATCCGATCACGCGACCTCTGCCGAGCGCCGACACACCGGCATAGGCGGCGTCGCGAATTCTTGCATAATTTTCCTTTGAAATATAACCGCTTAACAGCGGTGATTTGGTGTAGACAACCGGGTTGCCATACGGATTTTTTGATCGTTCCATGTAAAGGTTGGTGGATTTGAATACCGGCATGGTGGCACGGTAATAGCCGTACAGCAGGGGGTGGGTGAGGTCGGCAGATGCTTCGAAAATCGCTCCGCTTGTTTCCTGCGCGCCCTGGTATGCTTCGATCTGCGCGTAGCTGCGACGATGGAGGGTATCTTTTTTGGCATCGGTCTTTTTCATGTCAAATTTACCGTACCCGTTGCTGTGCAGCCACGTCAATGCATTTTCCACACCAATGACGACACCGCCATTCTGCACCCACGTCCTGAGCTTTTCTTTTGCACCGTCGTTGATGATTGTGTAAGTGCCCGACGGAAAAATGATCGTGTTATATTTCTGGATGTTCGCCGTGTTAAAAATGGTCACCGGCATCATCGTGACCGGTATATTGAATCTTGAATCAAACAGGTGCCACATTTCCCCCGCGTCAGAAGCGGAAACTCCACCCTCGACAAGCATGGCAATCTCGGGCTTCCGAACCGTTTGAAACGCGCTGCTGCCGAGACTGGAACCCTTGTAATCAAGCCCTGAGTTGAATGCATACAGATCGATGCCATCGTTCGCCGTGATCTGGTCAAGAACATAATCAATCACATTCGCCGATTTTTCCTGGCCACCGAGCGGTATCATTATAGAACCACGCTCGAATTTTTTTCCATTCGCATCGTAAAACGGTGCTGTTGCTACTTTGATGCGGATCCCTTGCTCCAGCAAACGATACATCGCGCGGGGCGCGTAATAGCCGAAAGTTTCGAACACGTATGCGTAATCGCTTTTGCCGTTGACAAATTTTCCAGCGGGAAGCTTGTTCACGGAAATTCTTTCACCGAGCGCCGGCACATTCCTGAGCTCTTCTGTGTCGAGGCCGGAAGCCAGTGACAGGGTCCAGGCCGAGATATCGTAGAAAAGGCTGTCGGTGAAGCTGGTCCTTTTTTCAAACATCCCTTTGATGAGTTTGTACTGACTTTGATTCATGGGGATAATGAAGCTCGATTCCGGATCGAATGTTTTTCCGTTGATTGTCAGGCGGGCAGAAGGTTTGTAGATGCTGACCTGGTGCTGCGATACAATCTGCGCGAGGTGGAAGAGCCGTGCTTTGTCGTCGGATGATCCGACGATGATGGCTTTGACAACATCCCTGGCGGCATCGGTTTGTGCGTCTTTAAAGAACTGTCGCTGATAATTCAGCAGGTCTGTGCGCAAAGCGTTTACCGCTTCGAGGCTGCTCAGCGCGGTGGTGAACTGGTTGCGAATGGTAAACGAAAATTGCAGCAGGCCATTGGTGGTCTCCTGTGCGTGACCGCGTGAGCTGGCCTGTTCGAATAAAATGCCTATGGCGCCTTGCGCATCGGGGAACGTGGAGCCTTTGCCGTAATAAAAATCATCGAATCCTTCCTGCGTATAGTATAGCGAGCCGATTGCGTCGAGGGCTTTGGCGTGATAGGTTCCGATCTTTCGGGTCAGGTCGAGGTTGGTCGCCGGGGTGATGGGATGCATGCGCGATGGAACACCTGGCTGGAAGAAAAACGTCGCATTGCTGCCCATTTCATGATGGTCTGTAAGCAGATTCGGTTTCCATTCATGAAATTTTTCAATGCGCGCCCGCGACTCCGGTTGTTGGGCAACGAGCCAGTCGCGGTTCAAGTCGAACCAGTAGTGGTTGGTCCTGCCCCCCGGCCACACTTCGTTATGTTCCATATCGTTTGGATCGGCCGAGACGACTTTGCTTTTTCTGGAGTTCACCCACGATGAAAAGCGCTGGAGCCCGTCGGGGTTGAAGCTTGGGTCGAGGAGAATGATGGTGTTTCTCAGCTGGTCTTCAATTTGTTTTCCTCTTGCCGCCGCGAGATAGTATGCAATGATCAATGCGGCGTTGCTACCGCTGGGCTCATTTCCGTGAATGCTGCAGCCCAGATAAAAAACCGCCGGCATTCCCTCCGTATTGAGCGACGACGACTTTGCCGGGTCGGTGAGCAGAACGTGTTCCGATTTTAAAACATCGATTTTCCGGTGGTTTTCCGGTGCTGTGACCGTCAGCAGAAGCAGGGGACGACGCTCATGCGTGTACCCGGTCACTTCGAGTGTGATCCGGTCAGACGCTTTGTCGAGGGCGTACATGTAATTGACGAGCCGGTCGTGGGTGATATGGAATTCGCCGACTTCGTGACCGATGACGGATTTCGGAGTAGGGATCGTTGAATCGTATGTAATATTTTCCGGCAAATAGTAACTGAGATCCGGTTGCGCAAACGCGTACGAGGAAAGTGTGAGTATTAATAGGGAAATGTAAACGCAGATTCTTTTCATCCTGGTGTGCAGTTAATGAGTTGGGTCAAAATAAATCCATGAGTAATGAAATATGCATTGTTTTACACGAGTGGGCCGATGTTAATTCATTGTAAACAAAATGTGCAAAAGATTTAAAAGGAGGGTAAAGGTAATCTGTATTTAAAGGGATATTTTTGCCAGTCTCTAACTCTAAACTTAACCTAAATTCTGTCTATGCGGAAAACTCTACTACTGGCATTTTTAATGTGCATTGGCTGCAGTCTGGCCTTTTCACAAGGGGTGACAACATCAAGCTTGACGGGTCAGATCACAGACTCAAAAGGCGGGGGCCTTCCTGGCGCAAATGTTGTTGCCGTACACGAGCCGTCCGGTACGCAATATGGCGCGTCAACAAACGCCTACGGGCGTTTTATCATTCCGA
>DASPNN010000140.1:0-3024 GCA_035626495.1 Chryseosolibacter sp. | reverse complement strand
TATTTCACGTCCCCGGCCGCGGAGCCGAAAAAGAAAAAAGAGGAACCGGCGCGCGATGAGCACAGATCGTCATTGAACGAACAGATGACCTCAGCGCAGCAACCCGCTGTGATGGACAACCTTCGCAAAATCTCAAAGATCAAAGACAACCTCAGTATCAATCAGAAATTCATGTTCACGAAAGTGCTGTTCTACGGCGACTTCGACTCCTTCAGCAGAGCCATCGATGAGCTGGATCAGTTACCCGACATGAAATCCGCCATCACCTACCTGGAACGCCACTCCTCCGATTGGGACCGCGACAGTAAAGAGTTCCATGAGTTCATGGAAATGGTGGAAAAACGGTTTGGGTGAAAATGGTTTGCCGGTTGCCGGTTGCCGGTTTTTTGGGTTTCATTCAACTCAAATCGTTTAACCCGAACGTTGTTTTTTGATTCAGATTCGTGCTTCGGAGTTGGGAGGGAAACAAACGTTGCTGATTACCGGTTACTTGCTACTTGTTACTTGTTACTTGTTTTCCAGGCAACTGGCAACTGAACCTGCTCGTCCCGGTTACTGATTTTTCTCGCGTTTCACATGAGTCAATTTGTGTAACCAAAACGACGTGGTGATACAATCCATCTTCAAAATTTGAGGCAGAAAGCAATTCAACACGCCTGAAAAACATCCGGGCAGACTCACTCTCCATAATCTGAAACTCACACACCGGTAACCAGTAACAGGCAACAGGCAACTACTAAGCTACATCCTCTGCAACACCTGCATCCGGTGGGCATCAAGCTTGATCAGGATGAAGAGCAGAATGGTGAATCCCCACAACGAAGAACCACCATAGCTAAAGAAGGGAAGGGGGATTCCGATCACTGGAAACAACCCGATTGTCATTCCGATGTTGACGGCGAAGTGAAAGAAGAATATACACGCCACCGAATATCCATATACCCGGGCAAACCTGTGTTTCTGTCTTTCAGCCAGGTAAATCACGCGAAGCATCAAAGCAACAAAAAGGCTTATCGTAAACAAGCTGCCGATCCAACCGTGCTCTTCGCCGATGGTACAGAAAATGAAGTCCGTACTTTGTTCAGGGACGAAATCGAATTTCGTCTGCGTGCCCTGCAGGAATCCTTTGCCGAAGAAACGACCGCTGCCGATGGCGATCTTTGACTGGGTCACGTTCCAGCCGAACCCCAGAGGGTCCGCGTCGGGGTTGATAAGCGCCTTGACCCGGTTTTGCTGGTGCGGACGCAGTACCTCCGTTACGATGTAGTCCACACTCCAGATGATGGCGACGATCATTGTTGCGCCCGCAACCAGGGTTACGATCCGTTTGACTTTCTTTTTGCCCATCATGATCGCCACCGCCAGGATTATTGCCACGCCGCTATACAGGTAGATGTGTTTCTCAACCAGCAGGGTCAGTACAAAGATCACGGCACCCCCCAGTCCCACCAGGATGAGGAAAGGCGACATGCCTTCGCGGAAGAACACCAGAACGAAAACAGTAAAGACGAGCGCCGTACCGGTATCCTTTTGCAGGAGGATCAGGAACATCGGCGCTCCAATGAGGACAAACAGGGCGATCTGATTTTTGATATTGTCCATCTTGAAGCCGATGGTTCCAATGAATTTTCCGACTGCGAGAGCGGTTGCAAATTTCGCAAATTCGGAGGGCTGCACTCCGAATGATCCCCAACCAAGCCAGGCGCGGTTTCCGCCGACCTCTTTGCCGACGACAGGCACGAGCAGCAGTACAAACAGCATGAGCCCGTAAATGATGTATGCAAACGTTTCGTAAAATTGCCTGTCGATGATCAGGATCGCGAAGATGATCAGCGCCGACCCGGCAATGAACATCATTTGTCGGAAGGAGTTCAGGTTTACATCGAGGATCGACTGATTCTGCTCGTAAGTCACGGCAAAAATGTTCAACCAACCCAGGAATACAATGGCTGCGTACAGGCCTACCGTGAGCCAGTCGATGCTCAGCGTTTTAATCGGATCTTCTCTTCGTTGCATCATCAGTCGAGGAACTTACCTTTTAGCACATACTCTTCCACCTGCGGCCGCTTCGTGCCGCCGTACAAATATTTTTCAATCATCAGACTCGCAATGGAGGCCGCGGCGCGCGCACCCTGTCCGGAGTACTCCACATATACCGATACCGCGATCTGCGGATTGTCTTTCGGGGCAAATGCAATGAATACCGAATGATCGGGCCTGGGTTCGTTTTGGACCGAACCGGTTTTCCCGCAGACCACCACATCCTTTAGCTTGGCACGGTACTGCCCGGTTCCGGATTCCACCACGTTTTGCATCGCGTCGATGGCGATCACAAAATTTTCCGGGGAGATTGTGGTATAATGTTTCTCCATGTATTGGGGGAGTGGCTTGCCTGTGGCGCCAATAGACTTGACCAGGTGCGGTGTAATGTAGTAACCACGATTGGCAACAGTTGCTGCAAAGTTGGCCATTTGCAGGGGAACAACGAGGTTCTCTCCTTCACCGATCGAGATGGAATAGATATTCGAAAATTTCCACGGGCGGCCGCGATAGGCGCGATCATAAAAAGCGACACTAGGCACCAATCCGCCTTTTTCATTGGGCAGGTCAATGCCCAGCGGTTTGCCAAACCCAAAGCTGGTGATGTGATGGTGCCATTCCTCCAAACCAATGCGTGTATCGTCAAACGGGTTGTCGGACTTGCCTTTGTTGACCATGCGGCGAAGTACATTGTGGAAATACGGGTTGCATGAATTGGTGATCGCGCCGCGCAGATCTTCGTTGCTGTGCGGACCATGGCAACCAATGATCGACCGGTCGCACCGGATACGCGTTTCAGGGCTGATGACGCCCTGTTGGAGGGCCACCATCGCCTGGGCAATCTTGAAGATCGAACCCGGCCGATATTGGGCCATCAGCGGCCTGTTGAACAATGGTTTGTTGGTGTCGTTTGAGATGAGCTTGTAGTTCGAGCTGTAGTTTCGTCCCGTGAGCAGTTCGGGGTCATATGATGGACCTGAAACC
>DASPNN010000139.1:0-13289 GCA_035626495.1 Chryseosolibacter sp. | reverse complement strand
ACTGAATTCGAAGCGATCACGGGATTCACGGTAACGGTTTGGCGGTTTGTCAATGTATCGACACAGCTCACGGCCGAGATCTTCATCGCTTTGACCTTTAACGTTGTGCTCGAAGTCAGCGTGCCGGATACGAGTGTAATCGTGTCCCCGGTTCCAAGCGCCGACACGCCGCTCGCCGTCAAACCGTTGTAGAGCTGGTAAATGATCCCGTCTTCCGATTTGATGTCCACACTTGAGGTTTCGCCCGCACACACCGTCGCCGTCAAGGGTAAAACAGAAAGCGAGACTGCCGGGGTCTGGCACGCGACGGTGACTCCGGCGGTTTCGGCACTTTCGCATCCGCCGGAAGTCAATGATGCAGTGAGAAGTCCCCCGGCGTATACATCAAAAGCTCCAAGACCTGAAATCGTGAAGCTGTTAGAAGTTGTGCTGCCCAAAAGCGCCCCGTCTATATAGATTTTTAATGTGCCGGAGCCGGTGAAAGACCCGGAAATAGAAGTGGCGCCCTCGATGATGGGAGTGGAGAACGTCACGCTCGGTGCGGCGTTGCTCGTGCCAACGGTCACGCTATTCGATGCAGCGCTTTGGTTTTCTCCAGATGCGGTGGCCTTTGCAGTAAGTACATCGCCGCCGTTCAAAGTTGTCGTAACGGCCCAAGTTGAATTGTACACTTCTGCGGTGTCTTTGGCCACCCCATTGGCATACAGGATAATCATCGTTCCGTCCGCTTCTGAGCTCGTGCCGAAAACTGTTTCCAGGCTTCCCGAGGCGGTTGCGCAATAGCTACCTGATAGGGTTGGCGTTGCGGAGGTGCTGACAATGGCAGTGACGACGACGCCGGCTGACAAGGCCGTGGCGATACATTTTGATGTTTCAACCGCCGTTATGGTGATAAACTGGCCAGCATATGAACTCAGGTTAACGGTTGCCGACCAAGCCGTTCCGGAAGCGGTTGTCGTGGCAATGCTCACGCCATTGGCATAAACGGTGATCGCTGCATTGCTTCCCGAAGTACCGCTCAAAGTCGTGGTGGCTGTCGTCAACGCCGTCTGCGTGAGGGTCGGATTTGTCGACACCTGGTTGCTTACACATATCGGCGCTTTTGCCGACTCGCATCCATTTACTGTCTGTGTTACGTAATACGTCGTTCCGCTCGTCAACAGGCCTGAGCCGTTGGGAGGAGAGCATGTGTTCGCGTCGATTCCCGGAACCCAGCAGAATGTGCCATCACCGTTGGATGCCAGCGTAAAGGAGCCGCTCGACAGGACGTAAGTGCCTGACGGATTCGTATAGACCTTGATCGTTCCGCCCGGCGTGGCGGTTCCCGAAATGTATTTCCGGTTTGATTCGCGGGTCAGATTGTATGGCGGAACGGGCGGTGAACAGTTTGTCACAGTCACCTGTGAACAGTTGGAGTATGACTCGCCCTCATTCGTGTTTGTCGCTGTGGCGCTGATCACGTCCCCGGTACTAACAGCGCTGACAGCGGCCGTCCAGGTTCCATCATTGTTCACGGTGGCGGTTCCAATCTGCGTCAGGGTGCCTGTCCCCTTGAAGACTTTGACCGTTGCGCCAATTTCCGTCGACGTTCCGGAGACTGTAGGTGCCCCGGTATTTACCGGTGCGCTGATGGCCGGGCATTCGCTACGGTCGAGCGGCGTGCCCGTTACGGAAGTAGGTGTGTAATTGTCAATGACATCCTGGAATATCTTATCGAAATTGTAACCATAAGCCGAATCATCAATGCCACCCACGTCGGAAACGGCATTGTTGCCGATCGCGGGTGCAGGGCTCATAGAAGTGACAGCGACAATCCGCAGCGGCGTCGATGTAGTGATCGACGGGAAATAAGTTGTAATGACACTGAAAGGAATATAGAAATCGTAGAAATAATCGGGTGTGGAGCAATTTGTGGTTAAGGCTATGGATTTCTGTGCGTAGTTGTCGAATGCCAGGGTCGTCCCTTTTTGTACCGGGGTGGTGGTACCACCGACATCGTACAGGTCGACACCGAAGTTGGTTCGTAAAACAATTTCAAACTCGAAGCCCGCATTCCCACTTACGGCATCGGGATCGGCATTCGCCCCGCTGAAGCCAAATTTCTGGTCGGCGTCCACCAGCAGGCTATAGCCTTTCGAATTGTCCGCGGAATTGCCGAGCCGAAAACGGAAAAGCAGGTTTTGGCCCGTGGCATCATAATACATAAAGACCGGATCCTCGGCGCCGGAATCCACGATATCGGTAAATCCGCAATCGGGCCCAGGACCCGGGTCCGCCACTGGCTCGAAGTCGGGAACAACGAGGGCCTTGTACGGAATTTCACTTTCGGCCTGATCGTTCGAAACAAAACCGCTCGCAGAAGTAGATGTGTAGCCGTTATTGTCGGGATCAAGCACGGATGCGCCGGAACCCGCACTCTTAAAAATCAGACCGGGTGTTTGGCTGTGAGCGACTATTGAAATCGCTAGCAGTATCAATACTGAAAGCAATTTCGGCAGGTGTCCTTTCAAGGACGAAGTGCTTGGATAGAATTGTGGCATGTTATCTCGATCTGGGACTAATAATTCCGAGTTTGGTACTTAGGTTCTGTGGGGATGCACCGGGGTTGACCAGGAATTACCAGCAAGTGGGGTGACACGGGCGGGAAAAAACCTAATTGCGACCAGGGTATCCGTTGTTCTTTTCCGATCCTTTTCAAAGGGCGTTCCATTTCCGCTTGCTACAAATTTTTTCTTGCATGAACCTGGCAAAACTCCGTACAAAAATATTAAGTAAGGAGCATTTGTCCGGTCCGATGTGATGAAACTTGCATTTGTGAAGAGGCCCGGAAAAAAGTGTACAATATACACGTTAATTCCAGTGCGGTAAAATCCAGTCAATGGGATTTTTAACCGATTTAAGCGGTTTGGAACGGCAATAAACAAAGAGAAATTACCTGGAACAATCTTTCTTACATGCCAGGCTTACGACAACATCGAAGACAAAAAGTCCTGCTGGATGGCGCTCACTCAGTAGCGTTACGGACGCCGCGGCGGCTGTTGCGGATCGCGTGGCAATCAGAGTTGATGGTTTTCCGGCTTTTTGTAATTATAGATCGAGATGCGGGCCAGGAATTTGTCGAGGTCGGCTGGCTCAGCCATTGTCACGCGATCGACAGCCTTGGTTTCAATATTGTGATAGGCTTCGACAAAAAGATTATTTAAGGCATATAGATATACCCGGTGGTCGTAATGCTCGATTGAACAGAGAAGCACGCCGAAGTCGTCAAGCAGCAACGCCTTGTCACGCAAACTAAGATCGTTAAAATGGATTGGTCTCATTTCCTTTTTAAGTCGTCTGATTTAAATAACGCAAGATTCGCCGATATGATTTTTGTGCCAAGAGGCGGCATTTAAATCGATTGCGGTAGAAATTGAGCCATGGTTTTTTTCAAAACCATTTTTTTGCGGAAGTCGGATTTGAATTTCAATTGCGGTTTGCACAATCCATGCCCTTGCAAGCACACGCCGGTTTAAATCAGTACCGGATGGCCCTTGAAAAAAAAATTTTGGTGTTGATTACGAGCCGTTCCAAAATTCGCGGTCGGTCGGGCGATCGCGGGACAAAACGCTTTTCCCAGAGAACAAAATTTAGTACTATTGTAGGTTAATCGTACCCCGAAATGAACCGAAGGACTGTCATTAAGCAGATCGCGATCTCCTCCGCCGCTGCGTTCCTGTTCCCGTCGTGCTTTAAGGACAACAGGGATCAGAACACGTATGTGAAATTGAACAATGTTCAGGTCACTGAGGACGAAAAGGACCTTGTCGGGATGATCGCCGACGTGATCGTGCCCGAAACAGATTCGCCCGGCGCCCTCAAGCTTGAAGCACATACTTTCGCCCTTGTGATGGTCGATGATTGTCTTAGCAAAAAAGATCAGGAGCAATACCTTAGCGGCCTCCGTTCTTTTGACAACTCCGTCGAGTCGCTGACAGGGCAATCGTTTCGGAAAACGCCTGCCGCAGAGCGCGCCAAGATACTGGAGCAGGTCCAGCGCGACAAGGACAAGCTTGCAAAGGAGGTTAACTATTTTTACAACAGGACACGCGGATACGTGGTGCAGGCATACACCACTTCGCAGCATTTCCTGACCACCGTGAAAGAATACCAACTGATACCCGGGCCCAGCTTTCACGGTTGCGCGCCCGCTCAAAATCAACCACTCGCCAATGGCTAACCTCAACATAAAAAGCGCTGCAAGCCGGACATACGATGCGATTGTGATCGGCTCGGGCATGAGCGGAGGATGGGCTGCTAAAGAACTCACCGAAAAGGGACTGAAAACGCTTGTGCTGGAGCGCGGTCGCGATGTAAAACACAACGTTGATTACCCTACCACGAACATGATGCCGTGGGAATTTGCCCACCGTGGTCAGATACCCCAAAAAATCCAGGAGGAGAACCCGGTAGTAAGCCGGTGCTATGCATTCCGCGAGGATGCGATGCATTTTTTTGTGAAAGACACTGAGCACCCTTATGTCCAGGAAAAACCCTTCGACTGGATCCGCGGATACCAGGTAGGGGGAAAATCGCTTCTTTGGGCAAGGCAAACGCAGCGCTGGAGCGATTTTGATTTCACCGGCCCTGCCCGCGATGGTTTTGCTGTCGATTGGCCCATCCGTTATAAGGACATCGCCCCCTGGTATGACCGCGTGGAGAATTTTATCGGAGTCTCCGGCAATAAGGACGGACTGGCCGAGCTCCCTGACGGGGACTTCCTGCCACCGCTCGAGCTCACGTGCGTCGAAAAATATTTCAAGGAGCAGGTAGCGAAAAATTACAAAAACAGACACGTCGTTTACGGCCGCTGTGCCCACATTACCGAGCCGCGCCCGATCCACCTGGAACAAGGGCGCGCTCAATGTCAGCACCGAACAATTTGCCAGCGGGGTTGTCCGTTCGGTGGATACTTTAGCAGCAATTCCTCGACGTTGCCTTGGGCGGCGAAGACCGGAAATCTGACACTCAGGCCGGACGCTGTTGTTCATTCCATCCTTTTTGATGAAGCAAAACAAAAAGCCACCGGGGTTCGCATCATCGATGCCAACACAAAGCAGAGCGAAGAGTTCTTCGCACCGGTTATCTTTGTGAACGCCAGTGCACTGAACACCAACCTCATCCTGCTTAACTCCACGTCTGACCGATTCCCAAACGGGCTGGGCAACGACAATGGCCTTCTCGGAAAATACGTTGCTTTTCATAACTATCGCGCAAGAATCTGGGGTGAGTATGATGGGTTCAAAGAGTACAAGACGGAAGGCAAAAGGCCTACGAGCGCCTACATCCCCAGATTCCGTAATGTATATCGCCAGGAAACGGATTTTCTGCGCGGATACGCGGCGGGGTTTCAGGCTGGCCGGTATGATGAGACCTCGTCAGATGCAATAGGCAGTACGTTGAAAGCCGCCTTAGCCACGACGAATCTTGGACCGTGGCGCGTCGGTTCTCACATGATGGGAGAAACCATCCCGAAAGAAACAAACTATGTTGCCCTGCACCCGACCGAGAAGGATGCGTGGGGAATGCCGAAGCTAACAATCTCCGTCGACTACGATGACAACGACGAGAAAATGATCCGGGACTTCATCGACCAATTCACTGACATGTTCACGAAAGCCGGCTTCACGAACATCGGTCACAGCGATTCAAAGCAAGCTCCGGGGCTTGACATTCATGAAATGGGCGGAGCGCGAATGGGCAATGACCCACGCACCTCTTTACTCAACAAATGGAACCAGCTTCATGCGTGCAAAAACGTCTTCGTGACCGATGGCTCCTGTATGACATCAACCGCGACTCAAAATCCTTCCTTAACTTATATGGCATTGGCGGCTCGCGCCGTGGATTATGCCGTTAAGCGGAGGGGTAATTTCTAGCTTCGGGCCAGAGCTTTCCTGTGATTTAGCGCGGCGCAGGCGTCGCGCGGACCTGCCCTGTGACCGACGATGAACAATCTCATATATCTGAATATCAGGTACTTATATTAAGAAATTGCCTGTTTTCCTCTTAAATTGAGTAATCGCCAACCGACCGCTATAACGTTATTTGAGCGACGGTAACCGCTGCTTGGTCTGAGTTCAGGAAATATGCCGCATGGAAAACATCACCTTGCGTATCAAAGGCAGATTCACCTACATATGATACACCGATTCCTGAGTACGTTGACTGTTGGCATCCTGACTATCGTTTCATCACACGCGCAGCCGAACCCGGAGGCGGAGCGTTTCATCGACGGCGTGATCACGAACGTCAAACGATTATCTGTTTATTCACATCGCGTGATCTGGGACAGCGTGCGGGCAGACATGCTCGCACACGCGGGAGCGGCCAAATCAATGTCGGAGCTTCAGCCTGCATTCATGATTCTGTTTGAAGCGTTGCAAGACAAACAGGCGAAGTTGACCGAAGTAGCGACAGGCCAGACAATCGCCGCACTGGCAGATAGCAAGGTGGCAATCGAAAATTCCAGCTTCGAATTCCGGGTGCTCGAGGGTGACATCAATTACCTGAGACTGGTAGGCATTCCTGCGAATGCGGATGTTCAAAAGGAAGCCGAGAAGATCCGGGCCGCATTGGATTCACTCGGCAAGGACGAGAGTGAGAAGTGGGTCCTGGACTTGCGTGGATGCGGTGGTGAAAATGCAAATGCGATATTTGCAGGCATTGCACCGTTACTTGGTGAAGGACAGGTTTGCGCAGAGGTAGACGGCAAGCTCCGCGTTCGCGGGTTGTACGAAATCCACAATGGAAATTTTTATAATGAAAAGCAACACGTTGCAAAATTCCCCTATACAAACGAGCTGCATCATCAGACGATTGCCGTACTGATCGACAACAACACCTCGCAGGCGGGAGAGCTGATCGCTGTAAGCCTCAAGGGCAGAAAGAATGCGCGATTTTTCGGTAAGCCGACTATGGGACGCATCGCCGGAGTCACTACCCTAGAAATTTCGAAAGGACTGAAACTTACCTTGTCCAGCTGCTTCTACCAGGATCGCAAAGGGAACCCGTATACTTCGCTTGTCAAGCCCGATGTTAATGTCGGGGAAGAAGAGGATACATTGGGCCAGGCGATTCAATGGCTGCACGCAAATCCGGGGGCGTCTATTGCTTCCAGTTCATTGAGGTAACTGATCACTTATTGTACGGCGTTGCCCGGTTATTAAACGGCGTGGCCCTTCGTGATTATAGTGCTATATTTCCTTACCAAATAGGAAGTATGGGCACAATCCGGCAACCGTGCGCTCTCCTGACCGTCATTTGCATCTGTTTTTCGATCATCACATCAGGTGGACAACCGCGCGACATAAAATTCAGCCATATTACCGTTGACGCGGGATTGCCAAGCAATACGGTCAATTCGGTAGTAGCTGACAGTCGCGGATTCATCTGGATCGCGTCAGAAAATGGGGTTGGACGGTATGACGGGTATTCGTTTACCACCTATCGTTCGAGAGAACGCGATACCCTGTCAATCAGCAGCAATATCACGTATGTAGTTTTCGAAGACGGGCAACAACGTGTATGGGTTGGATCGGAAGGCGGCGTGGACCTGTATGATCGCAACATGGACCGGTTTGATAAGCACTTTCTTGCCGGGATGCCGGTACGGGCGATCTTCCAGGACAGACAGCAACGTTTGTGGGTCGGCAGTGACAAAGGTCTGTACCTGCTCGATGAATCCAGGGAATCTTTCTCACGGGTCTTTCCGGAGATGTTTGACTCCGGCGGCGTGGTCTACAACACCATATCCTCGATCACAGAAGATCATCATGGCAATCTCTGGATCGGAACATCAGGTGGCGCGTACGTCTATCATCCCGATACGCGCGCGTTCAGGCATTACTTTCACGACGCAGCAAGAAAAGGATCGCTGAGCGCAAACAATGTGAGGAAGATCGCTGAGGATAAACGGGGACGGATCTGGGTTGCTACATACGGCGGAGGGTTGAACCTGATGCTTCCCGGTTCGGAAACTTTCACCATTTACCAGCACAGGGTAAGCGATCACGACGGCATTTCGTCCAATTTGCTGCCGACATTGTGGATCAATGACGATGGAAAAGTCTGGATCGGCACCGATGGAAAAGGAATCGACATTTTTGATCCGGAGACCGAACTCTTTCATCATGTCGTTCACGCGCCACACAACTCGAAAAGCCTTAACAACAACGTGGTCCGTTCGATCAGCAGCGACCGGCGCGGCAGCGTGTGGGTCGGTACATACAATGGAGGTGTCAACGTTTTCAACCAGGACACGGACGGATTTTTTTACTACAAAGTCCCAACAGTCAACGGCAACAGCTCGGTTACAGCATTCGCGGAGGAAAAAAATGGGAACTTGTGGATCGGTACCGACGGGGGAGGCCTCTGTTATTTCAACCGCGCGGCCGGAACGTTCGTGAACTATTTCCACGATCAAGGGAACGCAAACAGCCTTTCCGATAACCGCGTCATTGCCCTGCAGCTCGACGCCTCCGGAATCCTGTGGGTGGGTACCTATCTCGGCGGACTGTGCAGCTATGATCCGGCGAAGAAAATATTCAGAAGATACCGGAAGTCCGATGGCTCCGGACTTAGCGACGATGTAGTCTGGGCTCTGCTGATTGACCGTGAGAAACGATTGTGGGTAGGGACGAACCGCGGCCTCAATTTGTACGACGCGAAAACAGGAAAGTTCACGTCGATCAACATAACGAACTCGAACCTCAGCAATGATATGGTACGGTGTCTCTATGAGGATCAAAAACAGAGACTGTGGATTGGTACGCAGGAAGGACTTAATATTCTCGAACGGCCATACCGCTCGTTTCAGGTAATCAAAACAGATGGTCATAAGGAGAATACACTCAGCAATCACTGGATTCGCACGATCACAAGTGATTTGAAAGGCCATTTATGGATCGGGACCTTCGCAGGCGGTCTGAACCTGCACGACCAGGTGTCGGGGGAGTTTGCCTCTTTTACAGAGGCGGACGGCTTGCCGGATAACATCGTCTCCGGAATCCTTGTCGATGATGACGATAACCTTTGGATCAGCACGGGCCGCGGTATTGGATATATGGATGTACGGCAATCGACCTTTAAGAATTATGATGCAAGCGATGGCCTTCAGGATTCGCAATATAACATCAACGCCTGTTTCAGAACACAACGAGGCGAATTTCTCTTCGGAGGAAATAACGGATTTACGCTTTTTGTCCCCGAATCGATCAAAAGGGTCAGGCGCAATGCGTTTCCGCCGGCGATTGCGCTGACTTCGTTCAAGATATTTAACAGGGAAGTCGCGCCCGGTTCCGCCGGCTCGCCCCTGAAAGCCCACATCAACGAAACGTCCCAGGTTTCGCTCTCGTACGACCAGAATGTAATAACCTTCGAGTTCTCTGCCCTGAACTTCATCCAGCCCGACAAGAACCAGTATGCGTATCGCCTTGACGGGTTCGAGGATAGCTGGAATTTTGTCGGGACAAAACGATCGGCCACATATACCAACCTGGAACCCGGGTCCTATACATTTCAAGTCAAAGCATCGAATAATCACGCGGTGTGGAATGAATTGGGACGTTCGGTCACTTTGCGCATACTCCCGCCGTTCTGGCGCACGTGGTGGTTTAAAGCAGCTGTGGCTGGCACTGTCCTCGCAATCGGGCTCGTAATCCTTCACATTCTTCGTAACCGGATTCGCGAAAAGATCCGCATCAACAAACGCATCGCGGAACTGGAATTAAAGGCACTGATCGCGCAAATGAACCCGCACTTTATTTTCAATTGCCTGACTTCGATCCAGGAACTGATCATCCTTCACAAACAGGACGAAGCCATGCACTATCTCAATCAGTTTTCGCGATTGCTGCGAACGGTCCTCCAATCTTCGGAAAAGAATTTTGTCCGGCTGGACGAGGAGCTGACCCTGATCAGTCTTTACCTGGAGCTTGAAGCTATGCGCTTCAATAACCAGTTTCACTATCACATCACCGTTGACAAGACCATCGACCCGGAGGAACTCGTCATACCCTCTTTCCTGATCCAGCCGATCATTGAAAATGCGTTATGGCATGGGCTGATGCATAAGTCCGGCGACCGGAACCTGCGCATATCTTTCACGTTGCAATCAAACGATGTGCTGAAATGCACGATTAACGATAACGGTGTTGGCCGCGAACACGCTGCAACCTTGGACAAGCGAAGAACCCGGTCGTATCAATCCCTGGGTATCAAGATCATCCGCGACCGCATGGAGCTGATGAAAAAACAGAGCGACGTGTTTGATTTGCAGATTGTTGACGAAAAGGACCAACACGGCAACGCTGCAGGAACGACCGTCAACATATTACTGCCAATCGGATTTGCCGAACGGCACATGGTTGGTCCGGCGATTCACGCGAAGGCGGTTGTTGCGCCGATCGTAGAAAGTTGAAAGGAAACAGACTGTTGTGAGTTGCAACTCCTATGGGAATCGCGTCGATATTGTGAATGTCCCGGGGATTTTTCTAAATTGAATACTCCAGCCTGAAGAGTTTCCCACCGGCATCCCTCTCTGCCTGATGGATAGTAATTAGCAACAAAACTGCAGTTATATGATCAAAGCATTGATCGTAGACGACGAGAGCCGTGCTATCAACCTGTTAAGAATTTCAATGGAACGGAGTTTCCCGGGCGAATTCGTCGTTGAAACGGCGCAAGGCGGTGAAGATGGTTTGAGAAAACTTAACAACTTCAAACCGGACATTCTTTTCCTTGACATCGAAATGCCCCGCATGAACGGCTTCGACCTTTTGGCTGCTTCCCCCCACCTGGATTGCCGTGTCATATTTACAACCGCGTACGACCAGTACGCAATACGTGCAATACGTTACAACGCTCTTGACTATTTGCTTAAACCTGTTGATCCGGCCGAACTGCGTGAAGCCATATCCCGTTTCCACCAGGAGAAAAACAGCCGCGAGGTCTACACGCGGCAGCTCGAAAATTTTGTTTCCAACAAGGAGAAGAATCTTGCGATCACCACGTACGATGGTGTTGTCTTTCTGGAGGTCGAAAAGATTATCCGCTGTGAAGCAGACATGAATTACACGTTATTTATCCTTGGGGAGAAAAAAACCTTTCTTTCTTCCAAAACCCTGAAAGAATACGAAGAGCTTCTTTCTTCGCATCACCGATTTCTACGCGTTCACCGTTCGCATCTGGTGAACATGGATTACGTACTCAAGCTCAAAAACGACGGAACTCTCGTGCTTAAGGACGCGTCCACAGTTCCGGTATCGCGGCGCCGGAAAGACGATGTCTTGCGTGCGCTCAATTCATAAGTCCTTTTGCGTTTTGTTTTTGTCATGGCATGAAATTTTTCTGTGCCGCGCCTTCTCATGCGTTTAAACTTCACTACCGTTCAATAAACGTCGCCTGCCATTTAATAACTGTTTTTCATTTCTCAGAATGTAATGATAACATTTACATCATCACCAGACACCGTGCTGCCTGCGTGATGCCGACAACCTAACAACTAAAATATGTTATCTTCTGCCTTCTGCAGGAAGCGGATGCGGTGCATCCCGTGCGTGGTCTTCCTGGTCACATTTGTTCTAGTCACGGGACCCGTTGCTTCGCAGGTCAATACCGGAGGTACTGCCACCACTGCCAATCACCAGAAACAGGTGATTGGATACCTTTCAAACTGGGATGCGTGGAAATCGACCGCTGCCGGTGTTCCGGCCCAAGGTGCCTTGAATCATTTAAACATTGATTATGGCAAATACACAATCCTGAACTATTCGTTCTTTGGCGTAGCCAGCGATGGGTCCCTTCACAGCGGCGACCTGCGCAACAAGGACATCTATCAACCTGGAGCAACCCAGCCCCCGGGAGATATTTTTTATGTCGATCCATACAGCAGCTGGGACCTGCACTTGCTCTTCGGCGAGCTCGAGCTTGTTCAGCATCTCAGTGCGGATGCCGTCAGCCGTGCTACTGCCCAGGGCTTTCAAGTCGTTGAGAACGGCACCACGTGGTCGCACCCTACCTGGGGATTGTACAACAAGCCGCTGCCTGTTCCATTGCACAAAAGCGGTGGCGCTCCCGGAGTTTTAAAGCTCGCCAAGGAAAAAGGTGTCAAAGTCCTGGCATCGATCGGTGGCTGGAGCATGTCGAAACATTTTCCCGAAATGGCTGCAGATCCCGCGAAACGTCAAAGGTTTATCAACGATTGTGTAAAGCTGATCAATACTGGCTTCGATGGCATCGACCTCGACTGGGAGTTCGTTGGCCCGTTTGCTGGCATGAACTTCACGGGCTCCGCCGCCGACTTTGCAAATTTCACAAACCTCGTGCAGCAAATTCGCAACGCGGTCGGCCCGACGAAACTTATCACTGCGGCACTTCCTGCCGATCCAGCAAAGCTTCAGGGTTTCGAATGGTCGAAGCTAAACTCGCTGATGAATTACTACAACATCATGACCTACGATTTCAATGGCGGATGGTCGAACAAGGCAGGCCACAATGCGCCACTGTACAGCTATCCGGGTGCCGAAGCGCCCAATTTCAACTGGAACAGTTCGTATAATGCCCTGGTTTCCTACGGCGTTCCGAAGAGCATGGTCAACATGGGCAGCCCGTTCTATGGAAGGGGTGTTATTACTACTTCCGCCGCCGCGCTGAATGGGGCTACGCAAAAGCGGAGTGAAACGGTTCAACCCGATGGGCCGATTACCACGTGCGCGGATTTCACAAACTGGCCGAGGGATGTGTACGATGGTACGCCGAATTACTTCTATATCAAGCAAGTCGCCCTCAGCGCGGGAAGTGGCTGGATCAGGTCGTGGGACAACGATGCGAAAGTCCCTTACCTGACCAAATCGAATTATTTCCTCAGCTACGATGACGAGGAGTCGATCGCCCATAAAGCGCAATACATTGTAGATAACCAATTGGCGGGAACTATTATCTGGACTGTTTTCGGAGACCTGGAAATGAGCGGCACTCCGACACAGTTCGGCACCAAGCTAATCCGTTACCCGACTGTCAAGTCGACACTGGTCAATAAGATCAACGAAGTATTTGCGAAGGGGAGCAGCGGCCTGCCCGTTGTAGCGATCACTTCCCCGGCCAATGGCGCTACCGTCGCCACAGGTTCCAATGTCGTGATTGCGGCCACCACATCCGATCCCGGCGGAAGCATTGCGAAAGTGGAATTTCTCCACAATGGCGCTAAAGTAGGAGAGGACCTCACATCCCCTTACAGTTTTACGATCACC
>DASPNN010000138.1:0-15012 GCA_035626495.1 Chryseosolibacter sp. | reverse complement strand
GAATTGTAATAATATTTCTCGTCATCTTCCAGCAGCGACACAGGCTCCGCGATTACCTTCTTACCCAGATTCATCACATACTGGATCATTTCGGTTTTAATACTATCGGGCAAAAGATTCTGTTCGATTGCTTTTCGAAGTGGGTTAAAAATTGTTGAAGGATAATTCACCCTGGCGTGCTGCGTTACGAGTTCCGGCAGAATGAACACCGCCAATTCAGTGCTGTCGGCGAGCCGGCTCAGGAATGTAAGGCTATTAAACCTGGAGCGTGTAGTGTCTTCTTTCATCAACCGCAACATTTCTGCAAGTGATTCCCGGGTGCTGATCGTCGTCAATACGGCCAAAGCATCGTCCTTGTGGGAAGTGGTGTCGGGCAACGATTTATAAAGGTTCCGTATGAAAGGAACTGTCGATTGATCGTTCACTCCTTGCAACACCTCGAGCAGTCGCGAGCGGGTGCTTCCGTAAAATTCACCATCATCGCCGTAAGGTGCCTGAATGGCCTTATAGAGCATCGGCAGGTCGCCTTTTTCAAATTCATGTTCCCAAATTGCATCCAGGGCTTCTTCACGCGTGACCGTATCTTCCGAGGCGAGGTCGGCCAGCATTTGTTTCGTTTTATCTTCCAGCAAGTTCCAGGATGACTTGCGTGTGATTGTGAAGGCGTCAAAAAATTCGGCGGTGTAGTTGGAGAGTGCGTGATCTTTGGGCAGAAAGCCGTAAAGCTGGTAGACCTTATCGCCCGCAACGATCTTTTTTATTTTTGTGACGTAGTTGTTTTCGCGCGATTTTCGCAGAAGCTCCACCCCAAAAAAACCGTCGCCCTCCAGCTGCTTCTCCTCGAGCAGGGTGTCATATTCCGTTTCTTCCATCATCGAAAGAAGCGCAAGATACTCCTCCTTGCTGTTGGCTTCATTATATTTTGAAAAACTTTCAGTCGTCACCATGTACACAATACCACTTGTCCGGTCAAGAATATCGTATTGGACCTGGCCGTTCTCATTTTCTTTTCCCGTTTCTTGCGGATCAAATTCCTCCGGAACAACAAGCCTTAGACCTTCCGGGGTGTCGAATTGCCTGACAGGGGTTGGTAAATACGGGAGAAACTTCAACGAAGTGAGAAACGCTTTCGATGCATCTCCCGGCACACCCTTCGCGCGTGTTGACAGGGCAAAGTAGTTCCGGTTACCGCGCAGTACTGTCATTCCATCAACAATGGTATGGGTGGTCTCAAGGGAAAATCCGACACCTTTGAAACCACTCACTTCAACTTCACGCGTCAATAGACCAGTTCCTGACAACTTCGACATGACCGAGGCGATGATGTTGTCGTAGTACACACTGTCATTGGTGCTGATGTATCCCGCAGGGAAGTCGTTATAACGCAGCAGAAAGGTTTCTCCTGTCACAGCGTTTGTCGTTTGAAACAATTGGAGAAGAAATTGCTCGCCTGTCTCCGGGTCCACGGGTGTGAGGTTATGTTCTGTCATTTCTCCGGGTACCTGAATGGTGAAAGCGCCGGCTTTATGCGAGAATTCCGTCGCCTCCCGATTGACGGCTGTCACCGGCCGAAACGAATCGAAAAACCGGCGGGCGTCCACCGATTTGGCGAACTCTTCGGTTGGCCCGGCCATAAGCAAATACACAAGGTTTGCCCGGTGTATGAGCTCGACCTTGAAAAATTGGTCCTGGTCATTGGTAAGACTGATCTCCCGGCCTTCGAGTCCGTGGACCTGTATTTTTTTTGCTGACTCAACTTTACGCTTGACCTTGAAGTTGGCCACCATCTGGTCGAGAACCGTTGAAGGGCTTTGCCCCATCAATTTTCCAGTGACCGGAACATGCGTTGCCATGTAAAAATATGGACCGCCGATATCAATATATGCCTGGAACCGGAAGGGTAAGCCCGCCTGGGTGATCGGAAATGGTTGCGATGGCATGTCGACCTCGTACGCCCCGTCCTCCGAACGATATTTGATCCACGTCGATTCTTTGACGGTGTATTTGTATTTCGATGCAAGGCCTGTAAAGACCGGAGCCATCGGCGTGACTTCGTATCCCAGCTGTTGCAAGAGGTGCAAGATGCCTTCCTCGCCCGGCAGGTGTGCGGCGCCAACGGCGATAAAAGTGCTGTGCCGGTGGATATTAGCTCTGATCGTTTCCACCATCTCCACGTTGCGTTTCGTGATCAGTTTTTCATAACGCGCTTGGTCTATATTGGCCTTTGAAATTTTTCTAATTTCATCGATGTCACCGGCATGGTAAAGGTCCAGCATAGCCCCGTAACTGTTCATTACGGTTTTGTTATCCTTCAGGAAATGGTCGATTTCGCGTAACTCCGTTGCGGGATCAGCTTGCAGCGATTCCATATGCTTGCGTGTTTCTTCAAGACCGATGATAATTTTCTGCTGCTGATGGGCAATGTTATAGAGCCAGGCATCAAGGAACGTTTCCTTGTCTTTTTTCGTCAACTGATTCTCGAGGAACAATTTGGCACTGGTCGGGTTCTTGAATTTTCGAAGCGAATAGCCAGTGCGTTGTCTCATCATGCTGTCCAGATTCGCATATTGTCGTTCGTTTAAGAGTTCCCGGAAGCGGTCGCCATCCGATTCGCTGCTGCCGAGCAATATTTTGAACATATAACGCGCCACCGAGTCCGGATGAACTTCCATGGCGAAGGCGTCACATTCGGATATCTTGAGCAAAACCGAATCACTGAACTCAAATGCCTTATTGTCCTGCACATGCATGGTTCCGAACAGGTACGACGGCCTTGCAAGGTCTTTCCCGGCGATTTTCCAAAAGAGTTTATAATCCGGCCTTTGGTTTTTCTGGCCGACAACAAGGAAGGGGGTCACCATCAATGTGATCGCGACGAAAAATTGTCTCATGGAGGGCTGCAAGAGGGATTAGATTTTGTTTTTTTTAACGATTGTAACCAGTAAAGATAACGAACACGGACGATTGGTCTTAGGGGAATCGGAAATTGTTTTTAAATGGAAGAAGGCGACCTGCCCTGACACTGCATCACGTGGCATTTTCGAAAATTTCAATTGAAGGCCGGCGCGACCTGGTTGAAGAATCTCGGAATAAGCCCACGTAATTTGTACTGCCGGTGATTGGCTTAAAGTCGCTATATTTCGAGCGTCAATTCCAACTGGATGCTGAAAAATTACCTTCTCATTACCATCCGGAACATGATGAAGAACAAACTGTTCATTTTCATCAATGTCCTCGGGCTCGGATTTGCCATCGTACTCTGTATTATCGCTTACCTCAATTGGAAGTTCCGGGAAGACTGGGATCAGGACCAGAAGCACGCGGAGACAATTTATCGCGTTCAGTTCTGGCATGAATCGCCGGGTAAGCGGGAGCGGTGGGGATGCACGCCCATGCCCCTGGGTGACCACATCCGGCAGGACATCGCAGGAATGGGGAAAGTGGTCAACTATGTTCCCTACGAGGCGAATTTCAGGATCGGGGATGAATTGTTTCAAACCTCCGTCGGATACGCCGACTCTTTGTTTTTCGAAGTCTTTTCGTTCGATCTGATCCACGGAAACCCACAGGATTTCAAGAAGCCAGGAACAGTCTTTATCACTGACGAGCTCGCCCGAATTTACTTTGACCGCGAGGACGTTGCCGGCGAGCCGGTCACCCAGGTTATCGACGGAGTACCGCACGAATTCGTGGTAGGCGGAGTCTTCCGCAAGCCCAAACTCAACAGCAGCTTTTGGGTTAACGCTTTCACACTCCGGGACAATTTAAAATACGTGCACATCTCCACAGACGACTGGCGTTCGTGGAATACTACCTTTATACAAGTTCCAGACCCTGCTGATGTCCCGGCGATCAGCAAGCAATTACAACAATATATAGAGCCGCAAAACCGCGCGCGGGAGGACTTCAAGATCACCCGCTACTACCTGGAAAATTTCAAGGGAATAGCGCGGCGAAGTGTTGAGGATCCGCGCATCAAAGGAAACCAAATCCGGTCTGCCATGCCGAAGGCCGTGGTTGATATGCCATGCATCATCGCCGGTCTGCTTTTATTGCTCGCGTGTTTCAACTTCACGAATACTTCCATTGCCTTGTGCGGCCGGCGCCTGAAGGAGATCGGCATTCGCAAAGTTATGGGCGGGGTCCGCCGACAACTCATTATCCAGTTCCTGACCGAAAGCCTGTTATTGTGTTTCCTCGGATTGCTGACCGGCCTGTTGCTGGCCGAGTATTTTGTGCCAGCGTACGATAACCTCTGGACATGGCTGGAGCTCGACCTGAGCTACTCCAACAACCTGCCATTCCTGCTGTTCCTGATCTTTCTGCTGCTGCTCACAGCCATACTTGCCGGTGGATATGCTGCATTTTATATTACTTCATTCGAGCCGGTGTCGATCCTCAAAGGCCGTGCAAAGTTTGGCGGCACCAGCTGGCTTACCCGCACGCTCCTCTGCGCACAGTTCAGCATCGCGATCCTCACCATCATCTTCGGCGTAGGTTTTTACCAGAATGCCAGGTATCAGAAAAACTATGACCTCGGCTACCATACTTCCGGCGTGATATCAAGCTATATCAAGGACGAGGCGGGATTCAATACTTTCCGCGATGCATTATCGGGGAACCCGCATATTCTCACAATTGCCGGTACAAAACATCACTTGTTAAATGGCATCATACCCACGTCGGTCAAACATGAATCCGACGAACGTCAGGTGGAGATGATGGAGGTCGGTGATCAATACCTGGAAGCGATGAATATCCGGGTGGTCGCAGGCAGACCATTTACAAAAGATTCGCGGACGGACGCGCGCGAATCCGTGCTGGTGAGCGAGGAGTTCGTGAAGCAATTCAAATGGAACGACAATCCGGTGGGCAAACGGATCCTGTGGATGGATACGGTGCAGCTATACGTCATCGGTGTCGTAAAAGACATTTATTCCAGGGCCTTGTTCCGCCCGGTTGAGCCTGTGGTTATCCGCTACGCACCACCGTCGGAGTACAGCTATCTTGTAGCGTCCATGCCACCTGAAAAAATGGCCGAGGTGAATGAGTTCATGCGCCAGCAATGGAAGACGGTCTTTCCAAATGTGCTCTACAATGGCGAATTCATCGATAATAAGATGCAGGAGACTATTGAAACCAATAACAATGTTGTCATCGTGTTTTCGTTTATCGGCTTCTTTGCGCTGCTTATGTCCGCGACCGGCCTGTACACACTGGTGTCGCTGCAGATTCTCAAGCGCACGAAAGAGATCGGTGTCCGGAAGGTGCTCGGTGCTTCCTTTGTTAACATTCTAAGTGTCATCAGTTTCGAGTTCCTGCTCGTGATCCTGGTCGGCTGTCTTATCGGGGGGGCTATTGGTTATGTTCTCGTGGATGTGTCCCTCGACGCAGCCTGGGAATACTATGAAAAAGTTACGTTGTCGACTTTCGCCACATCTGTTTCTGTTATTTTCGTGCTCGCCGTTGTCTCCACGGGATTCAAAACGATAGCCACCGCCAAAGTTAACCCCGTGAAGACCTTGCGGACTGAGTAACTTCATCTTCAATCCGTACTTCTACGGACCATTTTCCGTGTAGGCTGGTATTTTCGGCCGAGGTTTATGATAATACTTTTGGAGATAACAATCATAAACCCCAATCCTATGAATAAAAAAGCCATTCTCCTTGTGTTTGCACTTGCTGCATTCTTCGCCGCGCGCAGCCAGGAGGCAGCCCTCGATCCCATGATCAAAAAAGGTTCAACAATCAACATGGTTCTGCGCGACTATACGAAACTCGAAAAACCGAAATTCCCCAAAAGGGCCAGCGCCGAAGAGAAGATCAAGATCGTAGATGCCTTCAATAAGGATGCGCTTAGCGGCGCAAATCAGAATGCCGGTGTCACCCCAATAACTTTCAAAATCACGAACGATATCATCACCCCGACCCAATCTTACTATGAAACGGAGTATTCAATGACACCCGGTGGCACTTCGTCGGTCGGGACTGTTGTTTACAAAGGCGTAATCGGGGTGACGAAGGATTCGATGATGCTTCTGCTTCAAAATGGCCCATGGGAATCTGTTTATAACGGGGCTGTGGTTGGCGTGATGAATTTCAGCCCGGTCTTCTTCCCAAGACAGCCGAAAATTGGCACTGTGGTACCCCAGAGTGTTTTCAATTACTACATGTCGGTGCCTAAGGAAACTTCTTATACCGTCATGCGTCAGGCGATCAGCAACGTTACCTATGGATGGCAATACACAGGCAACTCCGGATATGTTGGCGGGGTGGGAGTGGCCGGTATATCACGCGTGCCTTTGTCGTATACCATATCTACCATCGAAGCTGAAGTTCGGTCTAAACTCTCGATCGGGAACCTGCGACTTACCCACATGGACGCGCAGATCACCGATGTTCGCGATTATCAATTCCAGGGAAAGACTTATAAAGCGTACATCATCACAGGATTTGACTACATGAAATTCGGGATGAACATCGACGTTCAATCCGCTGACAAAGCCATCGAAAAGCAAGCCCGTCGTGTGAGTGAGCGTACCGTGAACAAGATCCAGCGAAAGACTTATGATTATCTAGATGACGCAGGCTATACCGCGAATGAAGAAGGCTTCCTGGTCATCCCGACGGAAGAATGGCTTGTTCCGGAGCTTGGAATTGTTCGCTCGATCGCTTACGATAAGAACGGCTTCTGCCAGTATGTGCAGGACTATGTAGGCATTCAGTGATCGATACCTGATACGTGTTTATTGCGTCGAGGCCGGATGGGTTGTGGTGAGACGGTTGACGTTCGAGGCCACGAAGAGACCAAGGCGCTGGGGAGCACTAAGAGAATTTTCTAGTTACCAGCGGTTTTGTTCTTTCGAAAATCCCACGGTGGCGTGGGATTTTCTTCAATCCACAAGCCCTTCTTTTGCTTTCGGGCCTCCTCCTCCAGCCGGATCATGTCAGGGTCGTTGGTGAATTTTCTATAGACCCAGGTATAGCCCGCGGCCACAAGCTCTTTACCCACCGAGCGCCCGTCTTCAAGGATGACTTCACCGACTATCCTGCCGAAGCTGTCTTTTGCGTCATGTTTTATGACCTTCACTTTTTTATTCAGGCATAAGACCGTTGCGTATTGTTTTGCTTTGCCGCTGAACGCCTGTCCGTCCTCCGGGGAATCGATTCCGAAGATCCGGATCTTTGTCTTTTGGTTATTCAACATTACCTCGACCGTATCGCCATCCTCCACACCGATCACTGTTCCCGCGATCTCGCCATTTTGGAAAAATGTTAAAACTACAAGCAAAGTTAAACCAGCCTTCATAATGCGTTTATGTTAATCGTTCAAATAAAAGGATGAGGGCTTTTGGCCGAAAGGGCGCCATAAAATTAAGGCATTAACAACCACTGGTTTGTGTAAATTTCTCGTTTCTCCAACATGGATTTGAATTCTCGGCGGGTCATTTGCGCAAACAACTTTTCGTTCAAAAAACCGTTAATTCATGTATTCAAACCTTCAATCATGCTTTGGCTGGTACTTGTTATAACAGTCATCATCACCGCCACAATCGCTTTCGTCATTTTTTCTGACACCAACCGCAAAGGCCACAAACAGCATACTGACTGGGTTTGCGGGTTCTGGGAAGTTGTTGCCCTGATCCTCGAAATGCTATAAAATCACAGCGCTTTTGCGCCACCAAACTTCGTTGAACATCAAGAGAGACGGATCTTCACTCTAGAAATTTCCTCGCAGTCGATGCGCTGGCTATTTTTAAGAATCCATCAACACATGCAAGACATGGCATCAAAGGATATTCGGCAGCACTTGTTCCCATGTTCTACATGAAAAATCTTGCGTCCGGGTTAATTCTACGAAAAGGCATTTGGGAAATTCGATGGGGAGTTCAAAATACCGGTCACGGGCGTTATCGAACCCGGTTGAGTGTATAGCTGAAATCGGCGTTTCCAACGAGCAGGTTGCCTTTGCCATCCGTGAATAGCAACACACCCTCATCGGCTTTTAACAAGTCCAATTGATAATCATACGTTTCGGGTTTGATACGATACATTAGCCTGCCATCCGAAGATTTTACGATGACCCAGTCGCCTTTTAGCAACCCGTCTTTTCTGAAACCAGTCGCCATCATCTCCACATGCGAGGGTTTGCCATTCACGGAATCGGAGTAAAAAATGATCCTCCACTTCAATTTGTAGCAATCTCTGCCGAGCCCGATTATCGTTGCAAGCTCCCCGCAAGGGGTTCGGCCTTCAAAAACCATTTTCGGCGGCAGCTTGTCTTCCTTGGGCCGCAACGAAAACTCAGCCGACTTCAACGACGATGTCGAACTCAAGGTATAGCTGAACCCCCCGTTACCGGGAATCAGCTTACGTTTTTCATCTACCGGATGCAGCATGTTTTTATTCAGCACCGCGAATGACAACTCCTTTTCACCATTGCGGATTTTGTAGTAAGTGCCGCGCATTTCGAAATCTCCCCGGACGGCGATGCGTTGTTCGACTTCAAAGCCATTTGTATTGGGCTTGCCCACCCCATACGAGCAGTTGAGCTGGTAGCTGTCTTGTTTCAGGTCAAGCTTCCATCGTATGAAATCAACGGCTACATTCTCCGGAATGCCGAGAAACTGCCTTACCTGGGAGTCTGCCGGTGTACTGCCCACGAATTGCTGGCTTTCCTGCGAAAACGGGTATACCATCAGAATGAGTAACAGGTATGAAATCGCTTTCATTTTTTTTATTGAAGTTCAGCCAAACTTGGCCGATAACAAAATCAATTACATTACCTGCGGGATTCCCGTGACGAAATGCATTCAAAATGATCCGACCTCTAAATCATGCGAATAGAATAAAGGTATTTCGCAATTGCGGCACTCGGTTCATCGGGGAACCGCTGCAGGTTGTTTTCGAATCCATGGTATTTCTTCGTGTAACTTTGCGGCTTTGAGGCTTCGCGGCCTTGGAAGGGCATTGCCGAACGATCGGGTTGTGTGTCGGTGGCGTAGACCGCGACAAAGACGCCAATACTCAAAGGATCACCAGTATGCAAGGTCAGCACGCGATTTTTTGTGATCTGACCACCCACAAATCCCTCCGTGACTCGGCGTCTCTGTGGTGATTTTCGAATAGAAACTGGCCGGCCAGCAATCTGCGAACCAGCCAGTTTTCCCGGAATTTTCTTGTCTAGAACGTTTCGTCGGCGCTGGGGCCGTAGCTGCCTGGTACCGGTAGATTCAGCAATCTCAGGTAAACACCCAGTTGTGCGCGATGGTGTATCACCTGGCTGAATGCCATTCGCAGCACATCACGTTTCGGTTCGGTGCTATAAACTGTCTTTCCGCTCCGCAACGTCCAGGGCTTGTCCAAAACATCTTCTTTTCCGCTTGCGATATGCTTTCTGCCATCTTCCAGGGATGACTCGAAATAGTCCAATAGCTCTTTCGTTGAATTTACGTTAACGGGCTGATACGGATTTTTTTCGAAGTCAAGCTCATCGGTGGTGAGTGTCATCCCAATCCAGGTCGGCAACTCGGCAATGTGGGTTGCCAGTCTTTTCACAGTCATGCTTTTTGGATGCGGCTGCCAGTCGAGCTTATCGTCCGGGACCCGGGACAACATTTTGCGGGTGGCGGCTGCTTCTTTTTCGAGTTCAATTTGCAATGCTTCGAGTTGTGTCATGTTATTCTTAATTGGTTTAATGACACGAAGCTCACCCCGACGGGTGACAAGGGTATGTCAGCAGAAAAAAGGACACAAAAAAAACTCTATTTTTTTTAGCGAATCAGCAATGGATCGGACTGCCTTAGGAAACGGTTTGCCCTTCAAGGACTTTCAGCTGCCTGTCTAATGTCTTCTTTTTCAGGTCGAAATTATACTGAGCCAGGACCTGGCTATATATCTGCAGCGCGTTCATATATGCTCCAATCGCTTCCGAATCAAATCCTTCATTCGAAATGAATTCACGACGGTCTTTGGTAAAGTATTCCAGCGTTTTTTTTTCCTCCTCTGAGTAGTAGGACGAAAATTTCGGATTCGAAATTGTTTCTCGAATGTCGGCTTTTATCCGGTGGCCTTCGCGCTTCATGTTGTTCGTCACTGCAAAGGCCATCCCCTGTGTAACATGAGGGCCATAGAGCTGCGATGCCTCCCGCAGCATAGCGTTTACCTGGCCCAGAAGCGCTTCGGTGGCTGTTCCGTCGCTGAACATTTCCTTGTAGAGGGCAACGGCGTCTTTTTCTTTCCCGACCAGCCCTGATTTTTTGTAAAAGAGCCTGAATATTTCTTTGTCTGTATTCTCCAAAGCCAAAGTGGCGTCTTTGAGTTCACTTCTCAATTTGACCAGAAGTCCTTTGGTATCCTCGCGGTTATATTTGGTTCCTTCAAAATCGAACGTGTTGATCTTCGAATCTTTCGATCCGATCTCTTCCAGCAGTCGTATGTCGGTTTCCAGGCCATTGATCTGGTGCTGTAGGTTCAACGCACGCTCATTGAGGATATCGGACAGGCTTTCGGCAGTTGTTTTTTCGGCGACGGCATTTTCGAGGTCGAATGCCGAGATATTACGGTTATCATAAAACCCTGCGTAAGCCTTTCCAAAACTGTATTTTTCGAGTCGCTCTTGGTAGAATGACTGAAACTTTTCGCCATCCACCATTTCCGGCACCGATGGAAAGCTTACGGTTTGATACAATTGATCTGTAAGCTGCCGCTGCAGCTTTTCAGGGTCTGTAAATAAGGTCCACGCTGAATCATGTACAAGCTCTGTATCGAGATTGAGGGAGCGAAGGTGTTTTTCCCGGTCTGCATTCGCCGGATGCGAAGCCCATTGGTCCTTGACTACGACGCGGTTCTTGCGGTACTTGCTGAATACATCCTCCGAAACCTCAACAAAACCGTTTTCAACAGGTAGCCGGTGCGTTGCAGCGAAGCTTTTCAACAATTGCGACTGGTGTTCGTAAACATTTACTCCCTTGCGGTTCTCTTTTACCCAGTCGGAATAATACCCGATTACGGTGTTGTAAGCGTTGTCGGCGAGTTCCAGGCGATACAATGCCCGGACCAAAGGGGAAGACCCGCTCACGGAGGCGGCCACTGAATCCGCGTGAAATTCCATTTGTCTGGACAGCGCCATGTAGCGGGCGTTAATCTTTCCGTACAGCGCTTGCAATACCGAGATAATTCCACCAACAATTCCACTGGTAATGTCGGCAAACAGGTTAAATATGTAGTGTAGATTCGCCCACGCCTGAAGAGTTCGGCCATACTCCTCGTTATCGAACAACATGTCGTGAATGATCCGGTTGACGTTGTATACATAACTGCCCAGCTTCATACTCTTCTGCGAAAAATGCCCGAATTCATGGGCGATCACTGCCTTGAACTCACTCACGTTAACGCAGTTTACCAACCCGAGTCCGATATTCAGATTTTTCCTGACCGGCACGAACATGCTCCAAAAACTGGAGTTATAAAACACGCTTGCATTGACGTCGGCAGAAAGGAATATCCGTTTAGGAAAAGGTGTTTTTGTTTCGGCCGCGAGTCGCCGGAGGAAATCGAACAATACAGGTTGTTCCTTCTCGGTGATCTCGGTCATGGCCGACTTGTCCACCCTATGGCTTTTAAAGATGAACTTAAAAAGGAAAAAGAGTACCATCAAACCTGTCCCGATCAGGCCGATCCCGACGAGAATCATCAACCAGCCCCGTAAAAAATCCATGAGCCAGACACCAGCCCAGGCCAGGGAGATCGCCAGCCCAATGGCGGCGGCCACCAGCAGAAAATAAGTACCAGCAAATACAAATATCATCCGCAACACGCCTACAACCTCGTTTCTGAACTCGGCTGAAGGTTGGATCATTTTTTCATCGAAGTTTGCGGGGGATGTGGGATAACGGTACGCCGTGCGATCCTGTTTCATAAAGGGGTTTTATTACAAAATAATAAAAAACGAATTATCCTGAGCAAAGATGTGCTGAGCTGCTGCGATGTTATCCCTTTTTCTCTTGACACCGCTACCACCGCCGCTGATGATGTTACGGGTTCAAAGCTCCCATGGATTATTTCCCTTGGGCATCGGACATTATTTGAGGCTGAGCATTTTCAGGCAGGCGGGCGATGGCATCCGGATTTGCACAGGCGTCTCTTCAAGAATGCCCTTCGAGGAGTCCAGCCTGAACATTACGATATTGTCGGTATCCTGATTGGCAACCAGCAGGAATTGATTTTTGCCATCCACCAGAAAATTCCTTGGCTTTTGTCCCTTGACATTGACGGTATTTTTCAGGCGCAGGTCACCACTTTTAGAAACCTCGAATACCGAAATGGACTCATGACCCCGGTTGGACATGAACAGGTATTTTCCGGATGCATCGGTATGTATATCGGCGGCGGTATTGTCACCCGTGAAATCGGCTGGCAGGGAGCGGACGGTATCCTCGAGCAACACGAGTTCACCGGTTTTTTTAGCAAATGAAAATGCTGCAACAGTCGAGGAAAGTTCTTCAGCAACATACACATGCCTGCCATCCGGATCAAAGGCCAGATGCCTGGGGCCGGAACCCGGATGAACCGTGACAAATTTCTGCTGGGAAGGTCTGATCTTTCCTTCCAGGGGATCGATCGTAAACGAGTGTATCTTGTCAGTCCCAAGGTCTGTGAGCAGCAAAAAATTATTATCGGGTGAGGGCATGGAAAAATGCGGATGGGGCGACTGCTGCCTGGACGGATCGATACTGCTCCCTGTAAATTGGACGGAATCACTCATGATCCCCAGCGACCCATCGGATGCGATCCGGTATACCACAAGATTGGCTTCGTTATAGTTCGTGATAAAGGCGAGTCTGCCTGAACGGTCCGTGCTGATGTGACTGGGATCGCGTCCCAGGGACGATTGCTGATTGATCAGCGTCAGCATTCCTGAACTTTGATCGATTGAGAAGGAGCTGACCGATCCGAAGTTTGTCTTGCCCGGCATGCCGCCACGGTTTACTGAATACAAATATTTTCCGGAAGGGTGTATAGTGACAAAGGTTGGACTCGTTGGTGTACTTACTGTTTGAAGCAGGTTGAAAGTGGCACTTTTACGATCGAACTCATAAACATAAATGCCCTGGCTGCCCCTGACGGAATAGGTGCCTACATATAAAATCTCCCTTTGACCGAAAGCAAGCAGTGAAACCAACTGCAGCAGAAAGAGAGATGAAAACCTTTTAAGCATCAATGTTAATATCAGGTTGTAAAGTTATGTTGCAGTCGAGGTAAAATCTTTCCGTTTAACGGTTAAAACTTACACTTAAGGCAGGTTTGCCATTGATGTGCGCATAACCACACCGTTATTAGCCGCTTAATCTTAGGAAATCTCTTTCACTCCCGCTTACCGAATTGTCACGCAATTACCGATCCATTTTCCTTGCGTTGCTATTGCAACTTTTGCGTGGAGATTGGAGAGCCGAACTCTGTCAAGCGGCTGGGAGTCGGCTGTAACTCAATTGATTGCGCAACCCGGAATTAATAAAACTAAATTAATTAGTTATCGTAACTAATATTATTAGATTGTGTTATCTTTGAAACCCTGATGTAGAAACCTGTATGATGCCGGTCAAAAAAGCAGAAATCATAGCTGAATTGCAGGCGAGCATTCTGCGATTGGAAGGTTTCAAAACCTTAAGCCAGGGTGCTGGCCATGTAGGTTTAGGACCAGTTTTGGAAGTTTTTCCCAATCGTACATTCCCAACCGGAGTCATTCATGAATTTGTTTCCTCATGTGAGGAGCAAACAGCGGCCACGAGTGGCTTTATCGCTGGTGTTGTGGCCAGTTTGATGGGACCTCAGGGTGCCAGTTTATGGATCTGTCCACGCCAGACAATATTCCCACCTGCTTTAAAAACTTTCGGGATCCAACCCGACAGTGTCATTTTTGTGGAGCTGCAAAATGAAATTGATATCCTTTGGGCAATGGATGAAGCGTTGAAGTGCCCGGCATTGACCACCGTGATTGCGGAAACAAACGAACTTACATTCACGGCCTCACGCCGGCTTCAGCTGGCGGTTGAGCGCAGCCAGGTAACAGGTTTCGTTATCAGGAACGATGGAAAAAAAATCAATTCAACTGCAGCCGTTGCCCGGTGGCGGATCACACCGGCAGAAAGCGGCGCCATTGACGGTTTGCCTGGTATCGGGCATCCACATTGGAACGTCGAATTGCTGAAGGTTAAAAACGGCCGTCCGGGAAGCTGGAATATCCGCTGGGTAAACAGTGGATTTGAATCGGTAAAAATCATTACTGCCGATCAAGAAACAGAAACTTATTCAGGCACAGGTCGAAAAGCGGGATGAGATGGCGAGGCGTTTTGTTTCCATATGGTTCCGTCACCTGGTAACGGATTGGTTCAGTCTCCGTCAGCCTGACCTTCTTCATATTCCTTTTGTGTTGCGGGCGCCTGTGCATGGGCGAATGGTTATAACTGCGGTAAATGCCCAGGCCCAGAGCAGAGGCGTATTTCCTGGTACGGTACTCGCCGACGCAAAGGCAATTCTGCCTGAACTCGAAGTTCAGGATGACATGCCTGGCCTTCCGGAAAAATTATTGAAGCGGATTGCAGAATGGTGTATACGGTTTACACCGGTGGCAGCGGTTGATCCACCAGACGGAATTATTCTGGATGTATCTGGCTGTTCCCATCTTTGGGGTGGTGATACGCTATATGTCGAAGAAATCCGCCGCAAGCTGAATGGACGCGGTTATGATGTGAGGATCGCAATGGCGGATACCCCTGGCGTTGCATGGGCAGTTGCCAGGTATGGTGAACCGCCGCTGGTTGTCTGTCCCGGCAAACATCGGGACGCGCTTCTGCCACTGCCGCCTGAATCCCTGCGGCTGGAATCTGAAACGGCCGAGCTCCTTCACAAGCTTGGACTTCACCAGGTTCGGCAGTTTATTTCTATGCCACGTGCTTCTTTAAGAAAAAGGTTTGGTCCCCATTTTATCCTGCGCCTGGATTCTGCGCTGGG
>DASPNN010000137.1:0-3484 GCA_035626495.1 Chryseosolibacter sp. | reverse complement strand
TCATGCGCGGGGCGTCTACGATACCCTCGAATCATTGCGGGACATCCGCAATTACGGCACCGATCCGATGATCTACCTGTCGCTTTGCCTTGGATTTATCTTCGCAAGCATCGTTAATCTTTATGTGTTCTATCTTTCCAGGGCGTATCCGCACCGCGACCACCATCGCGCGCTATCGATTACCGCGGCTTTTTTTGGGCTCGCGATCGCTCTCATTTTCTTATTTTATCTGATTGGCGTCTATCCACAGACCGGTTACGCGCTGGCAACGGCCATGCTGCTGGCGCTCCACTGGCTTGTCATGAGGAATCAGCGAAATTATTTCCTGCTGAAAAGGCGGGAGTCGATGCCGGTCGATGTCGATCCCTATGGCCCGGACCGGTTCGCCGGACGTTGACAAAGGGCGCGCGGCGTAATTGACCCCTGCCGAGCCCGGCAACAGTGGATATTTTTTCATAGTGTCGTTTATGGAAAGTGGTCGCGGACAGCATCCAATTTGAACAAAAGCCATCGTTATGAGATCCTCCATCCTGCTGATTCCGCTCATTGCATATGTCCAGCTATCAGCCTCGCCGTATCCAATCGAACCCCATCCTTTGCGAATGCTGGTCATCGAAAGTCCTTACATCATTACCGGTCGCGTGATCGGGATCAAGGTCGACAAAAGGAAAAATTCCGGGTATCATTATGCACGGATCAAAATTTCCGAAGTTCTTCAGGGTGCCATTGGCGATGAAGTGATCGAAGTCTCGTACAACCCGCAAGCCATTTGTCCGGCGCCACCTCATTATGAAGCCGGCACGGATGTGATTGTTTTTCTTAAAAAGGAAAGAGGCAGCTATTACACCTATGCGCTGTCTTATGGCGTTAAAACATTATCCCTTCCAGAAATTTATATCTACAAGCAGCGGATCGTTGAAATGCAACAAATCCTGAAAATCGAAAATGCGGACAAAAAATTTATGGAGACGATTGAGTGGCTTGTAAAATGCGCTGAACATCCGGTCACACGGTGGGAAGGAACTTTCGAGCTTTCACCCGAAAGTGATTTCATGTCCTTCTACTCGCGTTCGGAAAAACATCCCTACCAGTACATGCTGTCCAAACAACAAAAGGACCGCCTGAAAGCCGCGTTGTTTGCCAACCAGGAAGCAACGTATTCGGACCTTGGGCTTGTGGACGTCGTTTTCCCTGAACACCCGGAAGAGGTTCACGTCTACTTGTTGAAAACCCTGAAACAAATGAAGCCCGAGCAACTCTGGTATGCCGACGAGTATATGCGACGGGTGCTGTATACTATTAACGGACCGGCGCTTGACCGGCTGATCGAACAATTTTCTGAAAAACGATTTGACCACGCCAAACGCGATGAGCTGCGGTCAATTGTCAACGAATTTGTCGCGCTGGTGGAGGCGGAGGAGGGCAAGCCTCCATTCAAGGAGTAATCGGTCAGTCAAATTTAGCCCGTATACTGAGATTCGAATTGTAATTTTGGGTTTCAAAAAAACGAACCCGTGCGACTGCTTCTTTTTGTCACTTTCACGTTCGTTTTTTCGAGCCTCCGCGGCCAATCATCTGATGAGGCGTTTGATACTTACCTGGACGCCGACCACCAGCGCACCAAAGATTCTCTTGCGGCAAAATTTTACCAGACATTAGAACCGAGGGACGAAGGGTTCGTGGTCAGAACCAATTTTTTTTCCGGCAAACTCCAGATGTATTCGGAGTGCTCGAAGGTGGAACTTTACAATTTGAAGTCGGGGCCGAACAATACGGTACTTTGAAAACGGGAACGTTCATAGTGAGGTCGATTATAAGAACGGTGTGCCCACGGGTATATTTTCAAACTATTACGAGAATGGAAAACCGAAAACTCGAATAGATTATTCGCAGGCACCGGACGGGCTATACGTTTATGCCTATTCCGCGGATGGCGTCGACCTTATTCCAAAGGGCAATGGGATGGTGGAAAGCGACGGCACGGCAGGCAAAAGTCATTTCACAGAGTTCGTCGATTACCACGTGTTTGGATCATTTTCTGTGAATACCCTCGCCTGGGATACTGTGTATACAAGGTGCGAAAAATTGCCGGAATTCGACCGTGGGTCCGTGAGAATGGCGATGTTGATCCGGCAACGCTGAAATATCGGGCAAGCGCGCGCAGAAATGGTATTGAGGGAATGGTCTATGTGCAGTTTATTGTCGAAAAAGACGCCAATGTTAGGGAGTGTAAGGTATTGCGTGGAATTGAACCGGAGTGCGACGCGGAAGCAATGTCAGCCGTCTCGTCGTTGAAGGGATGGTTGGCAGGAAGGCACCGGGGGCGGCCGGTAGACGTGAGGTATGTGGTTCTCCAGTCTCATTCAAATTGGGCCGGCAGGGATCAACTCGCCCCGGCACGACGTGCAAGAAAGTCAACGTTGCGGCAATAAAAACCTGAAAACCCGAAGCCCCCCATTTTTCTTGACAGCCGTTCAAACGATTTAATCTAAAGTTAAATTCAAAGACTTTGCCCGGCGGCACCGCTTATCCGTACATTACATCAAAGTCTATTAGTTATGGTTTCTTTTAATCGTTCCGACGACAAGCTTCAGAAAAAAATACGCGATAAAATCAATGAAATCGCTGCCATGGCCAGCGATATGCCAGGCGTTATCATTCTACATGGCCTGCCTAACTTCAACCTGTTGTACATGTCGCCGCTCGGGCTGAAAATGCTCGGTCAAAAATGGGAGGATATCCAGGGAATGTCGAACGAAGAATATCATAAAAGATTCTTCAACGAAGAGCACGCACAGTATTACGTTCCGAAAATTTTGGACATGATCACGCGCAATCACGACGAAGTAGTTTCGTATTTCCAGCAGGTGCGTACTTCAGTCGACCGCGAGTGGGATTGGTATATGAGCATGACTAAAATCCTGCTTAGGGATGACGCCCGCATACCGATCGTCGCCATTACGATTGCCATGAAGATCGATCCGGATCATTATTTTACGGCGAAGGCGGCAAGGTTGCTGGAAGAAAACATTTTCCTTCGTAAAAACTTCGACCGCTTTGCATCCCTGACAAAACGCGAAAAAGAGATCCTGAAGTTGCTGGCTGTTGGAAAGAGTGCGGCGGAGGTTGCCAAGCAGCTTCATATCTCCGTGACAACCGCTGAAACACACCGGAAGAACATCAAACAAAAGCTGAAGGCATCCAACAGCTATGACCTGGCACGATACGCCCACGCGTTTGACCTGATTTAAATTGGGAGATCAACCCCGGACAGTTGCACACTTTAACTTCCTGCTCTGCCCTTTTCAGCGACTGCTTTCACCCAGGGCGTAGCCATTGCTAGGACGCACGAAAGACCACCCTTTCCTTTGTGCCTTGACTTACTGCACGATGATGACAGTCCAACGCAGCCCCACGAACAGCACGCTCACAACCCACCCAAAAAAAATAAACCGTGCCTTCGTGGTAAAAAAATCTCGCCCGT
>DASPNN010000136.1:0-9414 GCA_035626495.1 Chryseosolibacter sp. | reverse complement strand
TATCTTGGATCTCACAGCGACCCTAAATCAGCTTCTGGGTACGCTTGGGCAACAACATGAAAGCACTCACAGGTCTTGTATTGTTCGGTTTTCTTTTCGGCCATGGGATGTCCGCACTTTCTCAGGTCCGTTACCAGGTCGATGTATGCGTCTATGGTGGAACCTCTGCAGGCGTTATTGCGGCATTTACGGCAGAAAAGCTTGGAAAACGCACGGTTTTGATCGACCCGGGTAAACACCTGGGCGGCATGACCTCAGGCGGGCTGGGCTACACCGACATCGGCAACAAAGCGGCAATAACAGGACTCGCCAGGGATTTTTACCGTCGGGTCGGCAAGCAGTATAATAAGTTTGAGCAGTGGGTCTTTGAGCCACATGTAGCCGAAAATGTTTTCAATGACTATGTGCGCCGGGGCGGGTTCCAGGTGCTTATGGAAACGCGCGTCAAAGAGGTCGTAAAAAATGGAAACGCGATCCAGGAGATCGTCCTGGAAAATTCCGAGGACCCGTCACAGCCGAATGTCATTGTTACCGCTCAAATGTTTATCGACTGTGGATATGAGGGAGACCTGATGGCAAAAAGTAACGTATCCTATCGTATTGGCCGTGAGGCGAACCATGAATACAAGGAAACACTTAATGGCGTTCAACTCCTCGATGGTCACCAGTTCCCGGATGGCATTGACCCTTATCTCGTTCCCGGCAAACCGAACAGCGGGCTGGTCTGGGGAGTTACCGCCGACACGTTGGGGAAAAAAGGTACAGGAGACAAAAAAATTCAAGCCTACAATTTCAGAATCTGTCTGTCGTCAGAACCCGCGAACCAGGTGAAGATCACGCGACCCGATGGTTATGATTCGACAAAATATGAGCTCCTCGTCCGGCTCATCAACGCGTTGCCGCAAAAACGGCGACTCAACGATTACTTCATCTGGAGCAAGATGCCCGGCGGCAAAACGGACGTCAACAACCGAGGCGGTTTTTCTACCGACATGATCGGCATGAATTACAACTACCCCGACGGCACGTATGAAGAGCGAAAGGAGATCATCCGTCAGCATGAGGAGTATACGAAAGGGTTGCTTTATTTCCTGGGCCACGACGCACGTGTGCCTGCAAAAATTCGCGACGAAATGCTCATGTGGGGTTACCCAAAAGATGAATATGTTGACAATGGCCACTGGTCACACCAGTTGTACATCCGGGAATCGAGAAGAATGATAGGAGAATATGTGATGACGCAGGCAAATTGTGAAGGCAAGCGTAAGGTGAATGACGGGATCGCGCTCGGGGCCTACACGATGGATTCGCACAACTGTCAGCGCATTGTAGTCAAGGGCCAGGTGAAGAATGAAGGCAATGTCGAGGTTGGCGGATTCGGACCGTACCCGATATCTTACCGAGCGATCGTCCCCAAGAAAGAAGAGGCAACAAACCTGCTGGTGCCCGTGTGCTTGTCGGCCACCCATATCGCATACGGATCGATCCGGATGGAACCTGTCTTTATGGTACTCGGACAGTCCGCCGCCGCAGCTGCGGTGATGGCCATGGATCAGCAGGTTTCCGTGCAGGATGTCCCCGTAAAGGAACTGCAGCACCAGCTCAAAATCAATCCGCTCGCAGAGTGGGCGCCACCGGATATTCTTTGTGACAATGCCGATACGCGGCATGCAAGGGCCTCCAGCAAGAAATGGCAGGTTGTCACGGAAGGCGGGTATGGCCGCGATTTCATGATCACGGATCCCACGCGCGAGAACAAATTTTTGTCCGGAAAGGAAAAGCGTGTCGAAACATTCCGCTTCGCGCCCGGCAATCGTCAGCCTGGTGATTACCGGGTCTTCATCTATATCCCGATGATAAAAGGAATCTCCGACAACCTGCTCGTGAAAATATCGGACGGCTTGCGGATACAGGAGCGGATCTTGCAAACGAAAGGGCTGGTCGTCGAAGGCCAGACTTCCGGCGAGTGGATCTCGCTTGGACAACAGACAATTATGAAGACTAAAAAGCCTTGGGTAGAGGTAACCACCGTAGGCGCAAATGGCAAAGTTGTGGCCGATGCCGTCATTTGGGTGCCCCTCACAAATGAGCCACCTCCGGCCGGCAATCAGTAACGTTCATCAATATTTCTCATCCATAAGCTTAGCCAGTTTCTCGCGCTTCGAAACGGGAACGGGTGTTTTTTTCATTTGTGGGTCATATACGCCCAGGTAGTGTGCGTAGAGCTTTTCTTCCTCCTCATTGAGCTCACGCACGCGCGCAATCGTATTGAGCAGGTCATATCCATAGTAAGCGCCTGCCCGCCGGCCCGGAAGCCAGTTTAACAGGTTGAATTGTTTAACAAGATGAAGTGCCAGTTTGGGGCTGATCATTTTCGGCCGGGACTTATAATAACCGGCAATGAATTTCAATGCGTTGTCCGCGTATTTCTCATGTTTTGGATTTCCGGGTTCTGCGTAGAACTGGAGATAATAAAGCACATTCAGGTGATAGTTAAGGTAAAGGGTATTCACTTGTGGCCGGCATATACCGTGATCAGATTGCTTCAACATGGCGATCAGCCTTTCCAGTTCGTCCAGCAATACATCGCGATCAAAAAAATAGTTATTGTGCGGATCCCAGCCATCGACATTCATTTTGACAAGGTGCCACAAATTGAAAACATCGAGTCGGAATTCCCCACCCGTCGCAGCATCTTCGACATGAGTCAGCGGAGACTTGTTTTTCTTTAAAAAATACTCCTTCAGCAAATAGTAATAGGCGCCTTTTGGTTCATCATTAAAACTTCGTTGCCTGACAAGCTTTTGTCCCACCAGCTGGTAGCGCTGCGAACCATATTGTGCCTCGAGCTGTTCGAGAAACTTGTCTGTATCCGTAGTGTCGACCCGAGGATAACGGGAAGCCCGCTGCTGAGGCACACAGGTAACAGGACGTTTTCCGGCGTGACTTTCCCGGTAGGTGGTTGCCTGTGCAGCTTCAAAGAGATACGCGTACCGGCTAAGGATCAGCGGCATGAACAAGGAAGTTTCCGGGTAGGGGATGTTGCACAGCAAATTGATGTCGATCAACCCGATCTCCACAAAATGATAAGTGTATGCCTGCAGGTCAACGAGAATGCCCATGTATTTTCTTCGCAGATGGGCATCTTGCGTTCTTTCGGCGATCCGGATACAATTTTCCTCGGCCATTTGGAGGAAGTCACCTATGTTGAATTCCCTCCAATATTCCGCCCAGCTTTTGTTGCTTGGCCAGGACTTCAGCTCGAATTTTTTTAGCAAATGGACACCGAGCAGCACTCGTACGTAGTCCGGATTCGAGGTCTGATCGATGAGTTGCTGAAGTTCGGCTTCCGTTATGCGCTTGTTCTCGGCTTCCTCAAAAAGCCGTTCAATCATACCCATAAGACGCGGTTCGAGATCTGCGGGAGGGCGTCGTACGCTGCTCAGCTGGTTGACTACTTTCTGGAATTCAAAAATGAATTTTTCAAACATTTCCGAACGCGAAAGCCTTTTGGCCATGACTAACTTTAAAGATGCCTTGCGTTGTGCGGCGAAAAGGTGTTCCAGCTGACCGCGCAGGAATTCATCGGAATTAACGCGCGCCACCAGCGAGATATCGTCGAGTGTGTCAAGGCTGGCAAACGGTCCGTTGCGGATCAGCCCACGAAACTGAACAACAAAATCTGTGAGGATTACGGTGTCCTTTTTCAAAAGCTCATCGCTGTACTTGTGAAGGGCGCGTTGCAAAACGGTTGCGCGTGCTTTTTGAAGAAAGCGGTTTCGCTCCGGAACACCTTCGATCGAGCAACCACCTTCCAGCTCGGCACTCAGGATCACATAATTGTTTTCCTTCAGGTACTGTTCGACATTTCTGATATCCCCGGGATCAGGAACCGTTTCGTTGTGAGCGAAATAAACGTTGAAGGAGCGTCGGATAATAACCCTCGGGTTTGGTGTATAGCGTGTGTGCCTGATCTTATCGAGCCCATAACCTTGAAGTTTTCGGAGGTTGAAGAAACGCAGGGGCGCGGGCACACAGTTCCAGGGATCGAGTGCTGGCAGTTGCCAGGCCATCGCTCCCGGGATGTTATCCACCCGATATGCCGCGTGTCTGCGGGTGAGTGACCTTGTATGAAAGCTGATCTCCCATCCATTTTGCGGGACCGACGCCAACCGGATCCACTGTGACGAAAAATATGAACTGCTTCTTTTGCCGGCGAGAAAACGTGTCTTGCCGCGCAGGTATTGAGAGGCGGACGGGATTTTGAACGTGAGTTCCTGTGCTGTATCCGACAAAAACCTGTAGACGGTGTCCATGGAAGAGGATGCGACGCGCTGCACCTGACTGCGATTTAGCTTTTCTTTCGACGTAAACTTCAACTGTTTCAGTGAACGGGGGAGACGGTTCATGCCGTACACCAGGATCCGGATGGAATCGCGTGTGGGAAGGACTCCAATCCGGTAGTTGTGAATTGTTGCTCTCTTATTGCCAAGCGCAGTCTGGACCGTAACGGGCACAAGACCGTCGGGTGGACCAGGGACCTGGGCTCCGGCCGTAAACGTTACAAGAACTGTTAACAGAAAGACAATGCGCATTTCGTGCTGATCGGGGGCCCTTACAAATTGCCGAACGAAAACACCGACAGGTCAATTGGGAACGAACTTATTTATTTCTTATTGTTTTCCCTGACGATGTCGACCACACTGCGGTCATTGATCTTCACGTCTTCGATAACGGCGGTGCCGTCCTTGACCCGTACTTCGGCATATGCAACTTGGGTGGAGTCTTCGCGTGCGCGGGAATCATAGATGCGTTCCGCCGCCGGGGCCTTCGACTCTTCCATATAAAAACGGTCGAATGGCCACTCAATCCTGAACACGCCTTCGTGGTCGCGGTACCTGTTGTGGGTAAGTGCCACTTCTACATAATGGCTTGTTGTCGAAGGGCGGGTGAGGCTGGCCTCTTTGACAGCCGCAAAACCTGCCGAGTCGTTCCCAATCGAAACAAAAACGTGGTCTCCCGATTTCCATTGTTCACCTTTTTTTTGATTGATAGCCGTAATATCAAACGACAGGACGATATAACTACCGCGGAATGGGTCGGTAGGATCGACCGGGGCCGATTTGAACCTGAATAATTTTCCGTTGGCAAGCGTTGATTCATTGTCGGCGATCATTTTGCCGGGAACAAACCATTGTCCAATGCACATCAATCCAAAAAAGAGGAATGTGTATTTCTTCATGATTTTGCAAGTCTCTTTTTTCTCAAGATCCAGAAATTTGCCGCAAAGAAGCCTATGCCGACAGCGATGAAAATTAGTCCCCGAATGACAAAAGTGATATCGTCGTCGAGAAAGCGTGAAACGATCAGTGCAGCAATAAGGGCAAGGCCGTAGTTCATGGTGAATAAACTATTCGCGCGAGAGGCATGCCGCATGATCAGAATACCGGTTACGAGAAGCAGCAGGTTCACCAGGACGCGCGCAAGCTCCGGTTGGAAATAGCCGAGGAAGAAAATGATGGAGAAGGGGATGAATATTGTGCCCTGCATGTTCAACGGTGGACCATTCCGACGGATGTGATAAAGCAACAGAGCGGATGCGATCAGGAACACGGCGAGCGACACATAAAGCTCCATGCCTGATTGAATCGACGCCCCGTGAGACAGGTTCCATTCGAACCCTAAAGATATCAGTATGATGGCCACGCCCATGCTGCCTGCAACCAGGAACCCGTTTGCGATCAGTCGGCTTTCACTAAACCAGGCTGTTGAGCCGGTAAGAATGAAGATGCAAAACAACGCCATGTAACCCACATACAACCATTGTTCCCCGGACTCTCCAAACATGCCAAGGCCGATCGTGACGGAAATGACAATAAACCATGTATGGTAATAGAAGAAGTTCCGGCGCTCTTTTCTCAGCAATAAAATGTAAAATGGGATCACAGCCGCGAGCATGAGCCAGTAATACCAGGCAATCTGGGGGTCGAAGGAGAAATAGTCCAGATAACTCTCGTTCACGGCATACCATGTAATGCCGCAGATGACGAGCAGGGACGCCATACGCGAGTGCATAACATAGATGACGGGGATCGAGAGCACCATCCATACGATCAGAAACCGCGACAAATCCCCATGCATGTGGTAAACCTGGCTTACGATGGCGATGGCAGCGGCTATTGAGAATATAAGCGACGTAGAGCTTGCCTCACGCCAGGTACGGCTTCCGCTGTGTCTGACGAGCGCTACGGCGCATAAGGATTGCGAGATGATCATCGGCGCCAATGCGCAGACGATTTTCGCTCCCTTCGAAAGATCGTCCCAGTTATGCGCGATGATGAGGATGATGCCCAGACCCACAAGCAACGCGCCAAGAATGCTGAATACCATCACCAGCCTCTGGGAGGAGGAATCAGATTTTTGATTGTAGTATTGACGGATATTTTCGGCGGTATCCTCATTGATCACTCCGGCGTCCACAAGCGCGGGCAATTCCTTGAGCAGATAGTTCATCAGCGAATCGGGTCTGATTATAAATATATCACTTTTTCTCCCAACGGTGACACCTGGTGAATACACACTTTCAAAGAATTCTGTAATTTGAAATCCTGAACGATTTGACTATGAAGCTTTATAAAACACGCTCGGGTATAGTCATCCGCAATGATGGCGGAAGTCTTTTTTCGGCACCCGGCACCTGGGATGAATTTATCAATGATGACGGGCTCTATTTGAAAATGAAGCGAATCACCGAATCAGCTATACCGCTCAACAAAGATGACCTGTTGTCGAATGGTCAGCTGCTCGCGCCGATTGGCAGTCAGGAGATTTGGGCCGCAGGTGTGACCTATTACCGCAGCAAGGTTGGCAGGCAGGAAGAGTCTAAGGACTCAGGAGGCGGCGATTTTTACGCGCGTGTTTATGAAGCAGAACGTCCTGAAATTTTTTTCAAGAATTCGGCGCATCGCGCGGTCGGTCCCTATGACAAGGTTCGTATCCGGAAGGATTCTGCATGGAATGTCCCCGAGCCCGAACTGACGCTCGTCATTACGTCGGGTGGAAGGATCATCGGATATACGATTGGCAATGACATGAGTTCGCGTAGTATTGAAGGCGAAAATCCTCTTTACCTTCCACAGGCGAAATGTTATGACAAGAGTGCGTCGATTGGTCCGTGTATTATGGTAACGGATAAGCCGCTGGATGCTGCGACAACCATCCGCATTGGAATCCGCCGTGCGGGGGCGGTGGTGTTTGACGGACAAATTCAGGTTTCACAGATCAAACGCAAGCTTGAAGAGTTGGTGATGTGGTTGTTCAAAGAAACGTCATTCCCACATGGCTGCATGTTGATGACAGGCACAGGCATTGTTCCTCCGAACGATTTTACCCTCGCATCCGGAGACGAGATTGAAATTTCAGTGGACGGGATTGGCACCCTTGTCAATACGGTCGAATAAATTCAAATATGATGAACCTTACAGGGAAGAGTATGATCGGCAGCACGTTTTCGGTCCGGGGAACAGGGGTGTTCCATGCAGTTAATCCTACAACCGCTGACAACCTTGCGCCGCCCTTTTACGAGGCCACGGCGCAGGATATCGACGAAGCCGCCGAAAAAGCAGCTCTCGCGTTTCAGGTATACCGGTCAAAAACCGGTCCCCAGCGGGCGGAGTTTCTCGAGGCGATCGCCGATGAGATCTTGGCTGTGGGTGATGAATTGATCACGCGCTGCATGGAGGAAACCGGTCTGCCGGAAGGCCGGCTGAAAAATGAAAGAATACGCACGATCAACCAGCTGAAACTTTTTGCGGCCCATGTCCGCGAAGGTTCGTGGGTCGATGCGCGAATTGATCGCAGTGACCCGGAACGCATGCCACCTAAGCCAGACATCCGCAGCATGCTGATTCCGGTCGGTCCCGTGGCGGTATTCGGCGCCAGTAATTTTCCGCTCGCGTTTTCGGTTGCCGGGGGTGACACTGCATCTGCGCTCGCGGCGGGATGCCCCGTAATTTGCAAGGCCCATCCTGCACATCCCGGAACATCCGAGCTGGTTGCGGCGTCCATCCTGAAGGCGGCGCAGAAGACGGGCATGCCCGAGGGCGTGTTTTCACTGCTGCAAGGGAAAACGAATGATACAGGACTTCGTATCGTGCAGCATCCGGCGATTTCCGCGATCGGCTTCACAGGCTCTTTTCGCGGTGGCAAAGCAATATTTGACGCAGCGAACGCCCGTCCGGTACCCATACCGGTATATGCGGAAATGGGGAGCACCAACCCGGTGTTTGTTCTGCCGGGCGCGGTATCCGAGCGTCTGGAGTCGATGGCGAAAGACCTGTCCGCCTCCGTGACACTGGGTGTGGGGCAGTTCTGCACAAACCCGGGACTGGTAGTCATCCCAGACAGTTCCGAAGGCGGTCGATTCATCGACGAGTTGTCAAAGGCAATAGGAGGGGCTAACTGTGGTGTCATGCTGACCCCCGCGATTCGCGACGCCTACAAAAGTGGCATCCAGAAGTTGTTGCATGTTGAAGGTGTAGCGAAACGCACGCAGGGAGACGGGTCCGGTCTCAACGCCGAGCCCGCTTTTTTTCAAACGAGTGCCGCTACATTCTTATCAGAACCGGAGCTCGAGGAAGAGATTTTCGGACCCTCGACGCTGGGGATTACAGTTTCCGGCAAGGAGGAGCTTTTGCGCGTGGCGAGGAATCTCCGCGGTCACCTCACAGCGACGATCCACGCGACGGACAGCGACCTGGAAAACTACAGCGACCTGATCTCCATCCTCGAACAAAAAGTAGGCCGGCTAATCATCAACGGTTACCCTACTGGCGTGGAAGTAACACATGCAATGGTTCACTCGGGACCATTTCCGGCAAGCACAGATTCACGTACAACCTCTGTCGGCACAATGGCGATACGCAGATTTGCGCGGCACGTCTGTTATCAGAATTTTCCGCAATCGCGCCTGCCGGAAGCGTTGCGTGACGGCAACCCGCTCGCTATTTGGAGACTGGTGAACGGTCAATTTACCACGGAATAGGCAATCCCCAATTTACCGGAAGGCGTTGGTGATCGAAGCAAGGTCAACGCCGAAAAGCTTCTTCACGAGGACGTCCATCGCTTCGGCGGATCCGCTGAAATGGAAAGTCACCTGTGTGTGTGTCACACGTTCCCCGGGCTTTAGGGCGCGGGCCGGCGAAGAGGTTTCCAGCTCGTAAAACGGTCCGAGGGGTGCCGCACCCGGTGCGGGAGGGCCGTCGTTATAAGAGTTGATCACGTCGCCCCGGTAAGGCTCGGTCTGCATCTCCCATTTGGAATTCACATAATCCACCGCGTCAGCTGGCTTATCGTATCTTACAACGGTTAGTATACCCGCATCGGGGTCGTAGCTGCCCAACACTTCTTTCGCCC
>DASPNN010000135.1:0-2175 GCA_035626495.1 Chryseosolibacter sp. | reverse complement strand
TGTTCGACCCGGTCACCCCGAAAATGTTTTCTTCTCCGGATCGGGTGACGGCATGGTTGTGAGGTGGGACCTGACAACCCCTGAGACTGGACAGCTTCTGGCGCGGCTGCCGAATTCCGTATATGCCTTACATTTCGATCGCGCGTCCGGTCAGTTGATCGCCGGTCACAATTACGAGGGTATTCATTTTCTGGATCCCGAGACTAAACACGAGAACGGATCGTTACAACTTACAAAGGCCGCCATTTTTGATATTCAAGGCACAGACGGCAGCCTGTTAATCGCCAGCGGTGACGGAAGCGTGGTTAAGGTTGATATTGGCACGAGACGAATTCTGAAGAAGGTTCAGCTTTCTGACAAGAGTGCACGCACGATCGCTATTGATCCATTGTCGGGAGACATCGCTGTTGGATTCAGTGACTGTTCTATCCGGATTCTTGATGCCGACCTGGCCGTGAAGAACTCCTGGGTTGCTCATAGCAATTCGGTGTTTACGCTCCGGTATGTTCCAGGGAAGCGTCTCCTGCTCAGCGGGGCGCGTGACGCGCGGCTGAAAGCATGGGCTGCTGATTCGAAATATGGGCCCGCCGGCGAAGTGGTGGCACACCTGTATGCCATTAATCACATCGAATTTAGCCCGGATGGCAAACATTTTGTAACTTGTAGCATGGACAAGTCGATCAAGGTGTGGGATACGGAAAATCTCAAGCTGTTGAAGGTGATCGACCGCGCGAGACATGCCGGGCATGGGACTTCCGTGAACAAACTTTTGTGGACATCGCACTTTGATGAGCTGATCAGTGCCAGTGACGACCGGACCATTTCAGTATGGCATATCATTTTTTAAACTTGAGATAATATGAAGATCACACCGCTCGAAATAAGACAAAAGACGTTCGAAAAGAACTTCCGCGGATACGAGAAGGATGAAGTACACGCGTTTCTGCTCACCCTTTCGCAGGAGTGGGAAAAAATGCAGGATGAAAACAAGGAACTCCGTATCAAGCTTGAGGCGACCGAACGCGAGGTGTTGAAACTTCGTGAAGTGGAAGGGTCTTTGTATAAGACGCTGAAGACCGCCGAAGACACGGGTGCAAATGTCATTGAGCAAGCGCGCAAGGCCGCGGAACTTCATTTAAAGGAGTCGCAGTTGAAAGCGGACGCCTTGATCCAGGAAGCCAAAAGCAAGGCAAAGGACACGATTGAAGAATCGGAAAGCCGGGCCAAGCAGATTGTGGAAGACATGGAAGACCGGCTCAAGGCGCTTGTTGAAAATTATAAAAAGCTCGATGGCGTACGGGAAGATCTGCTGGCCGACCTCAAAAGGCTAGGCAGCGACCTGCTGGAACGCGTCGAACGGTCCAAGCAAGCCACCCGTGATTTCGATGCCGACAAGCACCTGCACGCCGTCAGGCGCGAAACGCGCAAGATTGTCTATCCCAATATGGAAGAACGCAACCTTCGCCAGGAGGTAAAGCTCGACCAGAAAACCGAAGGCAAACCACCGGAAGCGCAAGTCGTCGAGCCAATGACGAAGCCTGACCTTGAGCCGGCTCCGGTTCATTCAGAGCGCGAACAAAAAAAGGTGCAAAAGTCTTTTTTTGACGAGATCAGTTAGCCTGACCCATCCATTCGCTGTTATTTAGATTTAAGTCTTAAATTCGCCATTTCTCACAGCAATGGCAGGCAAAATCATTTTGGAAGGTTTGGAGTTTCACGCCTACCACGGCGTATATCCGCACGAACGTGACTCGGGCAACTGGTTCGAAGTGGATCTGGCCGTGGAAACCGATTTTACCGAAGCGGCAAAGACGGACGAACTTGCAGGGACGGTCAACTATGAAACACTTTTCCGCATCGTGAAAGAGGAAATGGAAAAACCCTCCCGGCTCCTGGAGACGGTGGCACAGTGCATTGTCGACCATGTCCTTGCCGACCTGCCAAAAGTCAACCGTGTGGAGTTGAAAATCTCCAAGATCAATCCACCCATCGGAGGCAAATGCCGGAAAGCATCGATTAGTTTAGATCGATCCAGGCGGTAGTCTGATCGCTGTTCGAAGGCGTAACCCCTAACGTGTGAAGCATGTTTCAGATTCGGCGATACCGTTTTACGTTCGATTCACCGGGATTCACGGTCTTTATTTTCCGGGTCGACGAACATGAATCCATGTGCAT
>DASPNN010000134.1:0-4637 GCA_035626495.1 Chryseosolibacter sp. | reverse complement strand
TCCACATTTTTCCGAACCCGGCAGTTGAATATGTCCACGTAAGGACCGTCGACGTACCAGCGTCTAAGATTAAGCTGGCCGTGCACAACATCCTCGGCAACAAGATGGAAATTGAAACAGAAATTGTCGATGAGTACGAGTTACGGGTTAGGGTTAAAGACCTCTCGTCCGGATATTATCTGCTCGCCATTAAAGATGAGGACGCGAAATTTCGCGGAACGTTCAAGTTTTTGAAACGTTAGCGGTCAGTTCGGCCAGCTTTTCCACAAACCTGTCAATGTCCTGTTTTTCAGTGTCGAAGGCACACATCAGCCGACATTCAAAAGTCCGTTCATTCCAAATATAAAAAAAATGCTCCGCTTGCAATACCGGGATCACATGCGCCGGTATGATCGCGAAAATTGCGTTTGCATCCACTGACTGGGTGACCTTGACGGCAGGAATTTCAGCCAGCTTTTGCGCGAAGTACGCACCCATTCGGTTAGCGTGGGCCGCGTTCTTCATCCAAAGATTGTCCGTCAAAAGCCGATCGAACTGCGCGGCAATAAACCTCATTTTTGAGTGAAGCTGCATTCCCTGCTTGCGCGAATATTTGAAAAATGTCGCCAGCGCCGGATCAAAGAACACAACTGCTTCGCCGAACATCATACCGTTCTTTGTTCCACCGAACGACAAGACATCCACGCCTGACTCCTTTGTGAAAGTGGAGAAGTCGGAATTCAGACTTACCGCTGCATTCGAGATACGCGACCCATCCATATGCAGAAAGAGATTATGCTTCTTTGCAATCTTGCTGATCTGGCGAATGTGTTCGATGCTGTAAGTTGTGCCATATTCAGTTGTTTGGGAGATGGAAATAACTTTTACCTGGGGATGATGCTGGTCATCAATCCGCTGGATTCTGGCCTCGATGTCTTCCGGATAAATCTTTCCATCCCGGGTGGGAATCGTTATCAGCTTGCAACCGAGGAATTTTTCGGGGGCGGTCGATTCGTCTACGTTTATATGAGCGAGTTCTGAGCAAATAACTGAATTAAAGGACCTGGTAAGTGCGCCAAGGCCCAGAACGTTTGCAGAAGTTCCGTTGTAAACAAAAAACACCTCGGTATCTTTTCCGAAAACAGCCCGGAACTTTTCTGTCGCCGACTGGGTGTATGGATCAGCGCCATACGATGCAGCGTGGCCTGCATTGGCTTTGATCAATGCATCCATGACCTCGGGATGAACACCAGCGTAATTGTCACTGGCAAATGTTCTCTTCATGATGGATTATTTTTTACAGTGAGAAAATTACTCGTAAGATTATTAAAAACCAGTATTTTGGCTGAAACATAAAAGGTTTAATGGTCAATATACTCGTCCCCACGGATTTCTCCGACCTTTCTAAAGTGGCTGTCCGATATGCCGCAAAGATCGCCAGCAAGCTGGATGGAAACATCACGCTTCTGCACGTGATCGACCTTCAAAGGACCGTCCGCGCCACGATGCGCATGGACAACAATATTCGCGACCACATTCGCGACATCAGGCAGAAATTCGAACAGGTCTGCGAAGAGCTTGCGTTGTATGTAAGCCTGAAAACACCGGTAAAATTCAAGGTGTCAAAAGGAAATTCTTTTAATGATACCGTATTGCGGGAGGCAAAGAGGTTGCGGTCAGGGTTGATTGTGATGGGCACTAAAGGGGCGAGCGGTATCAAGAAGACGCTGATTGGAAGTAATACGGCGTCGGTGCTCGGTGCGAGTCATATACCCGTGCTGGCCGTTCCGGAGCGCGCGGAGTTCAAAAGTTTTCGCAACGTAGTCTACGCGACCGACCTGAAGAATCTGGATAAGGAGTTGACGTTGTTGGTCCCCTACATCGAGCGATTTGGGTCAACGATTCACATTTTGCATGTCCTGCAAGCCGGTGGCGAAGTGGACGAGCTCGAGGAACAAATTGAACAGTCGGTCCATAAGACGGGATATAAAAAATTTGTCACCCTGGTCACGGTGGATTTCGATGTCGACGCGGCGATCGACCAGTATGTTGGCCTTGCGAAGGCAGATCTGGTGACGATGTTCACTCATAAGCCCACATTTTACGAGAAACTGCTTGATCGCAGTGTCACAAGAAAGCGCGCGCTTCATAGCAAAATACCGCTGCTCGCATTCCGGCAAGAATAACGACACTCGGCACATGTCACTCCTTATCTGACCGTTCAACCCTTCCGTCGATTGCAGCAGCGGTCTGGGGACGGTCAAAATTCCGCGTTCCCAGGATATCGCGGATATGGTATCACGTCGCGAATGTTGGTCATTCCGGTAATGAACAGCATGAGTCGTTCAAAACCGAGGCCGAATCCACTGTGCGGGGCGGAACCAAACTTCCTGAGCTCCAGGTACCACCACAGATCTTTTAAGGGCAGCTTCAATTCCTCGACACGCTTCGACAACCGGTCGAGTCGCTCCTCACGCTGCGAGCCCCCGATGATCTCGCCGATACCTGGAAAGAGCACGTCCATGGCTGCCACCGTTTTCCCGTCCTCGTTTTGCCGCATGTAAAAGGACTTGATCGCCGCGGGGTAATTATAAAGGATAACCGGTTTCTTAAAATGTTTTTCGACCAGGTAACGCTCATGCTCCGACTGTAAATCGCTGCCCCATTCGTCGATGATAAACTGAAATTTCTTCTTTTTGTTCGGCGTGGAATTCCTCAGGATCTCAATAGCCTCCGTGTAGGGCAGCCGTTGAAAGTCGTTTTCAGAAACGAATTTAAGGCGATCGATAAGGCCAAGCTCGCTGCGTTGCTCCTGTGGTTTCGCCTGCTCTTCTTCAAGGGCGCGTTTGTTTAGAAACTCGAGGTCTTCCTTGCAATGTTCGAGTGCATAGCGAACGAGGTACTGCAGGAAATCCTGGGCGAGCTGCATGTTATCGTCCAGCTCGTAAAATGCCATCTCCGGTTCTATCATCCAGAATTCTGCAAGGTGGCGCGTCGTGTTGGAGTTTTCGGCCCGGAAAGTGGGGCCGAAGGTATAAATGTCGCCGAGGGCGAGCGCGTATGTCTCGCCTTCCAGCTGGCCGGACACCGTCAGGTTCGTTTCTCGTCCGAAAAAATCTTCTTTGTAGTTTACATCACCTCGCTCATCCCGTGGCGGGTTTACCGGATCAAGCGTCGTTACCCGGAACATGGCACCCGCTCCTTCCGCGTCAGAGCCGGTGATCACGGGGGTGTGGACGTAAAAGAATCCGCGGTCATTGAAAAATTTATGGACGGCGTACGCCATGGCGTGCCGGATGCGCATGACTGCGCCGAACGTGTTCGTTCTCGCCCGCAGGTGCGCGACTTCCCGCAGGAATTCCAGTGAATGTTTTTTCGGTTGCAACGGGAATTTTTCAGCGTCGCTGTCGCCAAGGATCTCCAGCTTTGAAACTTTCAGCTCTACAGTCTGACCTTTCGCCGGCGAAGGTATCAGCGTCCCTGAAACGGCTACGCATGCGCCAGTCGTGATCCGCTTGAGTGTTGCATCATCGTATTGCGTAAAGTCAATGACTGCCTGGATGTTCTGAATGGTTGAACCGTCGTTGATGGCGATAAACTGATTGTTTCTGAATGTTCGAACCCATCCTTTGACGACCACTGCCTGTCCGGTGGCGTCAGTAACCAGCAGATCTTTGATCTTTGTTCGTTTCATTGATAAAGCTTTAACCATTCCGATGAAAAGTGGGAAAGGAGGGCAAAAAACGAAAAAACTTAGTGATTTTCATAACATCCGGCTGTGTTGCCGCATACAAAATCAACTTTAGCGCGGTATTTGCAAAACAATTGTTTCGAAAGGCCTTGCGGGCGGCACTTTACAGCCAAAATTGAACCTTCAAGTACCGGGATTGGGTTTTTTAAGTGCCCTGAATTAATAAATTTGCAGTTCCAGACGAAAAGAAGGATAAGGTTTCGCGATGCAAAAACTTGGTTTAAGTCAGTCTCTACAACAAAAGCTATCTCCGCAGCAGATACAATTTATCAAGCTGTTGCAGGTGCCAACGGCTGAATTGGAGGCCCGCATCGAAGAAGAGCTTGAGGTGAATCCTGCCCTGGAGGAGGGTGAGGAGAAAGAACAGGAGCAAGAGCAGGAACAAACCGAAGAGACCAATACCACTGAAGAAGAGTTTCAGGAAAGTTCCGGAAGCGAGGAAGAAGTCGATATCAAAGATTACCTCCGAGACGACGATTACAGCGGGTATAAGATGCAGGGAGATGGCGATGACGAGGATGACCGTGACATGCCCATACCCATGGCGACATCGTTGCATGAGCAGCTGATGGGGCAGCTGGATTTCATGGGGTTGGATGAGCGGCAATATGCGATCGGCAAGCAGCTGATTGGCAGCATCGAATCCGATGGCTACATCCGGCGCGAACTCGAAGCCATTGTAAACGACCTTGCCTTTTCACAAGGGATCGATACCACGGTTGATGAAGTTATCGCAATCTTAAAAAAGATCCAAACGTTCGATCCCCCGGGGATCGCCGCCCGCAACCTGCAGGAGTGTCTGTTACTGCAGTTGGATCGCATGGACAATGGCCACGACATCGATGTGGCTGTCGCCAAGAAAATCATTTCCGAATGCTTTGACGAATTCACGAAAAAGCACTACCAA
>DASPNN010000133.1:0-7883 GCA_035626495.1 Chryseosolibacter sp. | reverse complement strand
TAATTCCAGATCAGCTCGGTACCGACTTCAACGCCGTATTGTCCGTTGACGACCATAACACACGTGTCGGCTACACGCACCGAAGAAACTATCTCGCCGATAAAGTCGTCGAAGCCCGGTGTGTCGATGATATTGATTTTGTAATCCCGCCACTCGGTGTGCATGATGGTTGCAAAAACAGAATTACCGCGCTCGTGTTCGATCTCGTGGTAATCCGATACCGTGCTTTGTGCTTCAATGGTTCCTCTCCGGTGAATGATACCGGCTTCGTAGATCATGTCTTCGGCCAGCAAAGTTTTGCCGGCCTTGGGCGCACCCAACAGAACAATGTTCTTGATGTGCTTTTCATCATAGATCTTCATGGCAAAAGAATTTAAGTTTTTGGAGCTCCGTAAAATGCCACGGGCATGTAAAGGTTCCTTCGCATGAAATACCCGAAATAGCATTCATAGGCGAGCGATTAATGTGAAACCAACAGGAAGGAAAAGGGAAATGAATGTACCTAAAAAAGGCGGAAACACCAATAAGAAACACGGAAAGAAAAGCGTGGTTGTTTTTGGGTCAGTAACCCAGGCGCTTTAACGCATTATAGCGATAGGGATTGCCGGAAGTTCCCCAAAAGAGCCGCAGGGTAAGGGCATGGCCGGAGAGATCCGTCCCTCCTTTTGCGAAATAATCGATGACATTGTAGCGCGCCTGTATGCCGACATATGCACCGATCTCTGAGTAATAATACCGGTAGCCGAGCCCCGCACTGAGGTTGAAGGTGCCGACATCCACCGCTTCAATGCCTTTTGCCTCATCGGCCGGAACAGCGGTGATGCTTTCGTAACCGATCCCGCCCGAAGCGGCAAGTTCTGAACGGCGTGTCCTGAAGAACGCCTTCGCGGCTTCGGCTCCTGCATAAACGCCGGAAAAATCGCGGGTCGTGTAAAGGGAATCTTTCTGATAAATGCTGTAGGCATTCGAAGCCTTCCCGAAGCGCGCAAGGCCGGTAAAGTCGACTGAAAATGTTTTCTTCCTGAAGCCAAAGGTCATCCCAATGCCGGGATGATTGCCGAGGGTGGTGGCTTTTCCCCGGGGGATCCAGTACTCGAAAAATCCGGCCCAATGCCGATCATAAAGATCCATCAGGCGTTCTCTCTCCTTGACGAAAGATCGTTGCAGATAAGTCTCCGGAAATGCATTCGCCTTCAATGCTTCCAGCAAGGGTGTGAACTCATGGTCGTAAAAATCACACAACATGGACTCGAGCGAATTCGGCTTTGTCCCTGCCTTTGTCTCGCGAGCGTAGTTTCGCAGAAATTCGCGATAGGTCCGAAGAATTTCGGTATAGCGACTGTAGTCGTCACTTGGATACGTGTAGGAGTGGTGATCGTTGTCGGCTTCCACGGCGTGAAACTTGTACGCGAGTAACGCATGGAGCAAGTCCTCGTAATCATGGTCGTCAAATTCGCCTGCTCCAATGCGGAATAACACCTCCGTTACAAGACGTTCCGGGTTTGAGGGACACCGGTTACCCCAGTATTGCAGCACGATCCTGATCGAGTCAAATTGACCAAGTGCCAGATAGCGAGGTATCATCTCCTGGCAGTTCAGGCTGATGTCATGGCAGTGGAGGAACTTTTTTCTCATCAAATGATCTAGGTTAGGCTCCTCCTGAGCGAAACCCGAAAGGGAAATCGAAAGGCATGCGACGACGATCACATATCTCATGACACCGAATTTACAAAAAATCGGGGAATAGAATAATCGGAAAATTGAACGCTAACTGCTGACCTTTTGCCGCGCGGGTTCGTAGCCGAGCACTTTCAGCATACTTTCACTGGATTGCTCCGCAGCAAACAGCTTGGTGTTGATTTCGCCGTCTTCATTCCGGTCGATCAGCACGTGTTTCGGCGCCGGCACCAGGCAATGTTGAATGCCGCCATATCCACCAAGGGATTCCTGGTATGCGCCTGTATGGAAAAATCCAATGTACAGTGGCTCCTCGTCATTGATCATCGGCAGGAAGACCTCACCCGTGTGCGCCTCGGAGTTGTAGTAGTCCATGCTGTCGCACGTCAGCCCGCCCATGTTTACTTTGTGATACGGATCGTCCCATTTATTGCAAGCGAGCAATATGTATTTCTGGTTGAGTCCCCACGCATCGGGTAAGTGTGTGATGAACGATCCGTCGATCATATACCAGAGCTCCTTATCGTTCTGCAGCTTTTGATCGATGACCTTGTAAAGAACGGCGCCACTTTCTCCAACCGTGTAGCTGCCGAATTCGGTAAAAATATGCGGAACGGGAACGTTGTTTTTGTCACAGATCCATTTGATGTTTTCAACGATCTGCTCGATCATGTACTTGTAGTCGTACTGGAAGGTCAGCGATGTTTTGATCGGGAAGCCGCCGCCGATGTCGATCGAGTCGAGGGTGGGACAGATCTTTTTCAGATCGCAATATTTGAAAATGAAACGGCTGAGCTCGCTCCAGTAATAGGCTGTATCCTTGATGCCCGTGTTGATGAAAAAGTGCAGCATCTTCAAGGTTGCCTTCTCACTTTTTTCAATCTTCTCCTTGTAAAAATTTGTAATGTCGCTGTAGCGGATGCCAAGCCGGGAGGTATAAAACTCGAAGTTCGGTTCTTCATCGGCCGCTACGCGGATGCCCACCCGGTAAGGTCCGTTGACCATGGTTTCATAGTCCTCGATTTCGCCCATTTTGTCAAGGATGGGGATGCAGTTGTGGAAACCTTCGTTCAAAAGCTCGGAAATGTACTGGGTGTAGAGCGGCATTTTGAATCCGTTGCAGATCACGTAGGTGTCCTTGCTGATCTTTCCTTTCTGATAAAGCGACCATACGATCGGTATGTCGAAGGACGATGATGTTTCAATATGAACGTCATTATTCCTGAGTGCCTCTTCGAGCACAAATGAAAAATGGGACGACTTGGTGCAATAACAGTACGTATACTTGCCGTTGTATTTGAAACGTTCGATCGCGTTGTTAAAGGTCGCCTGGACGTAGCGGATGTTTTCGCTGATTCGCGGCAGGTAGGTTAACTTGAGCGGCGTTCCGTATTCCTTGATGATGTCCATCACGGGAACGTCGTTGAATAGCAGTTCGTGTTCGCGTACTTTAAACTCTTTTTGTGGAAATTCGAAGGTCTGCTCAATCAGCTCTCGGTAGCTCTTCATTGATTTCGAAACTCCTGCCCAATTGCCGGCAGGCGGGCTTTATTGTGGTTGTTAAACGTAAACACCTCAACTGACCGGGGCTACTGTCCGTTGGATGTTGGCTCAAAAATTAATGCCTCAAATGAGCCAACTTCCTGTTTGGAGCTACCGGGAGGAGTGCAATATTGGGATAAATTTGCCATCTTTGCAATACACATAAAAAAGGTATGACCAGCCGTTCTGTTCGCATGATTTTCGCTCCCGCCACCTACCGGGACCATGCTTTGCCCGACTTCTAACGGAGTTGTGCGGCCGGTGTAATTCGCCTTTGTAATAATCTATTAAATTTACCTGTAAAACGCCTGATTATCACCTAATTATGTTGGTGAACGGCAAATACAGACAAGGATTGTAACCATTTATGAAAGAGATTAAGATCATCGAAGTAAAGTCAGAAATCGGTGCCGGAACACGCGGGGCGAGTCTGGGCGTGGAAGCGATGAAAATTGCCAGCCTTGACCTGAACTCAGACTTCTTCAAACAGTATGATTCAATTGAAGTGGAGAACGTGAACGAACTGCTGTTCGATGGGGCAAAGCATTCTTATGCTAAGTTTATCGACGGTGTTCTGATCATGGAGGAACGTGTTTGCCTGGAAGTATACGAAACGCTCTTTGACGATTTTTTCCCGCTCATCATGGCGGGTGACCACAGCACCGCCTACGGAACTATAGCCGGTATCAAGAAAGCTTATCCCAAGATCCGCCTTGGAGTAATATGGATCGATGCGCACGCCGACTTTCATACACCGTTTACAACCCCGTCGGGAAACATGCACGGCATGGCGCTCGCGATGGCTTGCGGGATTGACAACCTCGAGTGCAAGGTGAACGATCCAAGGGGTGAGACGCTGGACTACTGGGAGCAAATAAAAAGTGTAGGAATACCGGGCGCAAAGATCTACCCCGAAGACATCGTCTATATCTCCGTGCGCGACCTGGAAAAACCGGAGAACTACCTGATCAATAAGTACAACGTCAACTTCATCGAGGTTGAGGATGTAAAGAAGCTGGGGCCGGCCAAGATCGCCGAAAAAGCCTTGCAGATGCTTGACCACTGCGACATGATCTATGTGTCATTCGACGTTGACTCGATGGATTCGCGTATCTCCACCGGCACGGGAACTCCTGTACCGAACGGGCTTACTGTTGATGAAGCCAAAACCCTGAATGCCGAGCTGGGAAAGAGCCCGAAAGTATGCGTGTGGGAAATCGTTGAGGTAAACCCGACGCTGGATACCGAGAACCGTATGGCGGAAAGCGCGTTTGAGATCGTGGAGGCTACCGCAAAATCGCTGGTGAGCAGGCCTGTTCTCGCGGAATGAGCAACGCCTTGGATGTTCATTCCATGGAAGCGGCAATCAGTCGCTTGATAACCTATTTTACCCTGCCTTCCAGCACGTCGATATAAGCCTTGATGGTGCTCATCAGGTTATTACGAACTACCGGGTCTGTAAAAAAACGCGGGATGCCAATCGGCTTTGACACGATGCTGTAGCTTGCGCGGATCTTGTTGCCGGCGATCTTTTCAATCTTCCATTGGCCGTATAAAGTCATGCGCGTAACGCCTTCGCGCACAGGAGCCAGCCTGTTGTCGGGCTTTGTGTTGAAAGAAATGAATACCTTGTCTGGTGTGGATGACGGGTCGATCTTGTACTCGAGAAAGTGATCCTGGTCGCTTACCGGCCATGGAATGTCATGATACGAATATTCCTGCCAATACGTGCTGTCTTTGCTGCGGTACACCTTGAATTCACTGACGTGATCCTGCCAGAGCTTGACCTTCGTTTCATTTCTGATGAGGGCAATGGCATCGCTGATCGTGCACGCGACGGTGAAATCGCCTCTGACCTCGCGGGCCCGGATAGGCGGGTTTGAATTGGGAAAAGTGATCCATCGCTCATAAATGAAGATTCGCTTGTCCTTCCTGACGAGCGAAAATTTCGCAGGATCTTGTCCGAACGTTTGAGTGGTAAAGAGAAAGAGGACCGGAGCCCAGAGAACCTGCACGATGCGCATACGGGTAAACTTCTTACATAAATAGACATTTATTTCGCCATGTTTCAGATCTTCAATGAGAATCTGTCTTTTTACTGGTTTAATTGTAAAAAAAGCCTGCCATCACTCATTCACAGCCGGACGATTTAGCACAACGGTATTCGCGTGAACCAATTTCACTTTTTTAGGCTTATTGTATACTTTCGCGTTTTACAGTTTAAACATGAGCCAGAACAGACCTATTTCTTCATTTTTAGAAAAGCATTACCTGCATTTCAATGCAGCAGCCCTTGTCGACGCCGCCAAAGGCTACAAGAAACACCTGGCGGAAGGTAAAAAAATGATGATCACGCTGGCCGGCGCCATGAGCACCGGGGAACTGGGCATCAGCCTTTCGGAAATGATCCGGAGAGATAAAGTTCACATCATTTCATGTACCGGCGCAAACCTCGAGGAGGATATCATGAACCTGGTTGCCCATTCTCACTATCGAAGAATACCGAACTATCGCGACCTGACGCCGGAGCAGGAGTGGGACCTTCTGCAGAATCACCTGAACCGTGTAACCGACACGTGCATCCCCGAGGAGGAGGCGTTCCGCCGGCTGCAGAAACATCTGTTCAAGGTCTGGAAGGATGCAGAAGATGAAGGGGAGCGCTTGTTCCCGCATGAGTTCATGTACCGCATGTTGAAGTCCGGAGACCTCAAACAATATTATGAAATCGACCCGGCGAACTCGTGGATGATCGCCGCAGCCGAAAAAAATCTTCCAATGGTAGTTCCCGGCTGGGAAGACTCAACCATGGGCAACATCTTCGCCTCCTACTGCGTTACCGGCGAGCTGAAGGCTTCAACAATGAAGTCCGGGATCGAATACATGGTCTGGCTTGCCGATTGGTATACGAAACATTCCGGAGATCAGGGCATTGGATTTTTCCAGATTGGCGGTGGTATCGCGGGCGACTTTCCGATCTGCGTTGTGCCGATGCTGCACCAGGACCTCGAACGTGATAATGTGCCCTTCTGGAGTTACTTTTGTCAGATCAGCGACTCGACAACAAGTTACGGCTCTTACTCCGGCGCCGTACCGAATGAAAAAATTACCTGGGGAAAGCTGAGCATCGAGACACCAAAATACATTGTCGAGAGCGACGCGACCATCGTGGCGCCATTGATCTTTGCATATGTGCTGGAGTGGTGATCTATAAGATTTTATTCATTTGATATGCAGATCGAGGTTGCGCTGCGCGCCGAAATTGAAAATGCAGTCGCGAATGTTTTTGGCCAACGCGTCGATGCGTTGCAGATACAACCGACCAACCAGGAATTCGAAGGGTCCCACACACTCGTCTGCTTTCCGCTGACCAAACTGTCTAGAAAGGGACCGGAAGAAACCGCGAGAATGCTCGGCGAAAACCTGCTCCAGCACTCACAGCTGGTCGGCAATTACAATGTCATCAAAGGATTTCTCAACCTCACGCTGCGCGACGAAACGTGGGTGAAGGTTCTGAACGATATCCGGGCGAATCCGTCTTTCGGCCAAACTCCGCCGGAAGGCCGCGAGATCATGATCGAATATTCGTCACCGAATACGAATAAGCCGCTGCACCTTGGCCACCTGCGGAATAATTTCCTGGGTTACAGCGTTGCCGAAATCTACAAGGCCAACGGCTATACTGTTCACCGGGTCCAGATCATCAACGATCGCGGTATCCACATCTGCAAGTCGATGGCCGCATGGAAGTTGTATGGCGATGGCGAAACGCCCGACAGCAGCAGCACAAAGGGCGATCACCTCGTCGGCAAATACTACGTGGAATTCGATAAGGCATACAAGGCCCAGGTAAAAGCGCTTGTTGAAAAAGGGATGACGCAGGAGGAAGCGGAAAAGGAAGCCCCGGTGATGAAAGTCGCTGCAGACATGCTGCGGAAATGGGAGCAGAAGGATCCTGAAACAATTGCGCTCTGGAAGACCATGAACGGCTGGGTATATGAGGGCTTCAGCGAGACATACAGGAAAATGGGGGTGGCGTTCGAGAAGTTGTATTATGAATCGGACACCTACCTGCTTGGTAAAGATGAAGTGTTGAAAGGCGTGGACCGCGGAGTTTTTTTCCGGAAACCCGACGGATCGGTGTGGGTGGATCTGACCGCCGACGGCCTCGACCAAAAAGTGTTGCTGCGGGCTGACGGCACTTCGGTGTATATCACCCAGGATATCGGTACGGCTATACTACGTTTCAGAGACTTCCCGAAGATCACCGGCCAGGTTTACACCGTTGGCAACGAGCAGGAATACCATTTCAAAGTGTTATTCCTGATCCTTGACAAGCTTGGTTATGACTGGGCCAAACGATGTTACCACCTTTCGTACGGTATGGTGGACCTGCCATCCGGTAAAATGAAATCCCGCGAAGGCACCGTAGTGGACGCCGACGACCTGATCGAGGAAATGACCGCCGAGGCCGAAAAGCAAACCCGCGAGCTCGGAAAGATCGGAGACATGAACAGTGAAGAGGCCCGCGAATTGTTTAAGATGATCGGTCTTGGTGCCCTGAAATTTTTCCTGCTGAAAGTGGATCCTAAAAAACGGATGTTGTTTGATCCGAATGAGTCGATCCAGTTGCAGGGATTTACAGGCCCTTTTATCCAATACACGCA
>DASPNN010000132.1:0-3040 GCA_035626495.1 Chryseosolibacter sp. | reverse complement strand
TCGTCTCGCGATTTTTTGTCCACGCATCTTTTGTCGTTACGACATATCCAACAATGGTTACAGATTTTCCTATTTTCGACATCAACTCGGAGGCAGTTGTATCACCGCGGTCTGTGCTGGCCAGCAACTTAAATGGATCGCAAAGCGTGAATCCTAATAATTCAAGCTCGTCAAATCCGTCTTCTGTTTCTTTCCGGCTTAGTGCAGGCAAAGGATATTCTTTTGGCGCGGTAGCAAAAAGATCGGGCGTGTTCTTTCTGGTTTTTGTATGGCTATAAAACAGCATCGCTTCCCATAGAAGGCGTTGCTTACTTCTGCCGGTAAACCGAAATGCGCCAATGCGGATAAGAATACGAAGTTGTTCAAGACCAAGTGGAATCCGGGTAAGAAAATTTTCCAGGCCGGTGTAGGGACCTTTTTTTTCCCGCTCCGCAGCAATGGATTTCGCGACTTTTGTCTCAAGACTCTTCAGGTGGATGAACCCCATATAAATTTGCCTTCCAAAGATCGTAGTCAGATAGTCACTTTTATTAATACAGGGCGCTTCGATGTCGGCCCCGTTCATTCTCGCTTCATGGAAATAAAATTCCGTTTTGTAAAATCCGCCAAAATTATTGATGACCCCAACCATGAATTCCAGCGGGTAGTGCGCCTTGAGAAAAAGGCTTTGATAGCTCTCCACGGCGTAGCTGGCCGAATGTCCTTTCGCGAATGAATAGCCCGAGAAACTTTCGATCTCGAACCAGACACGATCAATGACTTGCTGTTCATAATTGCGTTTCCGGCATTCTTCGAAAAAACGTTGCTTCACGCGATCAAACTCTTCACGCGAACGATATTTCCCGGACATTCCCCTGCGCAGCACATCGGCTTCCGTCAGCGAAAGTCCTGCAAACTCGTGTGCTACTTTGATCACATCTTCCTGATACACCATCACGCCAAAGGTTTCTTTCATGAGCTCATCCATTTTTGGATGAATCGCTTCGTATGTTCCTCCGTTGCGAACGATATGAAACCGTTCAATGTATGCCCGCATCATTCCGGAACTGGCAACACCCGGGCGGATAATTGAACTGGCGGCAACAAGTGTGAGGTAGTCCTGACAGCGCAATTTGCCCAGAAGCATTCGCATCGCAGGCGATTCAACATAGAAACAACCCATTGTCCTGCTTTCGCGAAGCAGGGCATTTACTTTTTCGTCTTCCTTGAATTCGTGAAAGCGGTGCACATCAACGGTGATCCCCCGGTTTCGTTGAACGTGTTTCGCTGTCTCACGAATGTGGCCGAGTCCCCGCTGGCTGAGGATATCAAATTTATAGATTCCGAAATCTTCGGCATTATGCATTTCAAAATGAGAAACCGGATAGCCTTTTGGAGGAAGGTCCGTTGCGGTGTATGCATAAATCGGTGCTTCAGTGATCAGTACTCCGCCCGCGTGGATCGATAAATTGGAAGGAAGTTCTTTACCAACAATGTAAGAGGCATACCGAAAGACAAGACTTGCGATGTGATCACGTTGACTTACCTGTTTCGGATGGTCAACGAGTTCGTCAATCTCTTCTTTAGGCAGTCCGAAAATTTTTCCGAGTTCACGAAGGATCGATCGCCACTGATAGGTGACATGGGTCCCGAGGAGACATACATGATCATAGCCGTATGTTGAAAATAAATATTCATAGATCGTGTCGCGGTGGTCCCATGAAAAATCGATGTCGAAGTCGGGCGGTGTGCTACGTTCTTCATTCAGAAACCTTTCGAAATAAAGATTCAGCTCGATCGGATCGACATTGGTGATGCCGAGGCAGTATGCTACAGCGCTATTCGCTCCACTACCACGCCCGACATAGTCGTAGCCCTTTTTTTTCGCAAAGCAGATCAGATCGTAGGCGATGAGATAGTATGACAGGAATTCCTTTTTATCAATAATGCTGATCTCCCTTTCGATACGGTTCCAAACGTGCTGTTTAGTGGTGTGATAGGAGGGGTTGTTTTCATATACCCGGCGAAAACCTTTTAGCGTCTCTTCCCGCAGGAAGGCAAGGTCATTCTCTTTCGTAGCCCGAGCGAACTTTTTGTTTTTATCTTTACCCATCGCAATGTTGATCGTACAATTTTCGACGATGGTCCGGGCATTTTCAATGAGGGTTGGAAACCGCTCGTATTTGTGTTCCAGTTGGGATTCAGTGATCATGTATTCATCATCACATGCTTCCTGGTGTTTTGGTAGTTTGCTTAACACCGTGTTGTTTGCTATGGCCCGCAACAACCGATGGGTGTTGTAATCGCTTTTGTCAGGTTTGCCGGAGGGGGTTCGCTGGGTGGGTAAAAACGTTACAGGATGCCAGGCGACAAATTTGTGCATGTACTCTCCATGGTAGGGCGAAAACGCAAACTGGTTTAGCTGAAATGAACGCACACCAATGAACTCATGGTCATGCAAACCATAGGGTTCTTTTGCTCCATATGGGTAGATCACGTAAACATTTTCAAGGTCTGGAGCTTTCGCCGGGAAGGGCTTTTGTTCTCGGTTATGATAAGAGAGAAATCTGTTAACAGATTCAAATCCCTGATTGTTTTTGGCGATGATAACATACAGAAGTTGGTGTGCATGATCCCGGAACTCGATGCCGACAGCCACGTCAAGTGCGTATCCCGGCGTTCCGTATTTTGTTAAGCCATTTTCATCGGGAGCATTTTTTACACATCGGCGAATCATTTCCATATACGACGCTGTGTTGTTAATCTCTGTAATAACAAGTTTCCTCACGCCGCATCGTTTCGCTTCCTGGAATAGCTGTTCCGGCGGAAGGGTTCCGTACTTAAAACTATATCCCGTGTGACAATTTATAAAGAGACCGGAAGTCCTGGGCCGCTGAGTGCATGGATTCGCCGGGCCTTGGGCTTCCCGTTCTCGTTCTTCCAGCACTTGTGTTGTATTATCCTGGTATTTCATTGTTCTTACTTTTACGCCCCATCTGGCCATGCAGGGGCCAAGGCACTTTGGTAGCGGATCGTCGGTTCCATCACATAATCGTGATCT
>DASPNN010000131.1:0-2109 GCA_035626495.1 Chryseosolibacter sp. | reverse complement strand
CTTTAACAAGAAAGACATCAATGGCCTGGAACAGAACCGCGGCACCCTGGTCAAAGTGTGTGAGGAGGGACTGGCCAAGCTCGATACGCTCCAACCTTTCCAGGGGGATCCATCGCAGGCCAACGCGTGCCGGAAAGTGCTCGAATATTTCAGGCAGGAAGCTGAGACCAAAGTTCCCGGCCTCAGTGATTACCTTCTGAAGAGTGACGAGTTCGCAAGGATCAAAAAAGCCTTCGATGCCAAACCCGAAGCCAAGAGAACGCAGACCGATATCGACGTGTACAACAAGGCGGTGGATGACCTGAACGCTTCGGCCACCCTGTCGAATAAAATCATCAGCGAAACAAACTCATCCCGTCAGAAAGTGCTGGACCAGTGGGAGAACGCGCGGAAGAGATTCATGGAAGAGCATGTTCCAAAAGACTAAACATAACGCGACTTTTTTGCTCATGAAAGAAAAACAAGTACGGGTGCTGATCGGTTGCGCCGACGCCCGCGACCTCGGTCAAATCCAGCTCGATTATTTGGAACATTTTGCCGGACAATTCCGGAAAAACGGCATCGGGGTCGAAATGCATGTCATCAAGAATGATCCGTTGATGAATATGATCGTGAAGGAGTTCAATGTGAACCTGATCGGGATCAACCAGAAGGATTTGATGGACCAGGCATGATTGTCAGGAAGAACCTTGACCCCAGGATCGTTGTCCGTGTCGCGTGGAAGCGCGTGGCCATGTTGACGTTGACCGCGGTTGTCGTCGTGCTTGGATATCATTATTACGGAAACAAAGACCTGGCGATTGACAGCCTGCCCGCCAGTATCCTGGGCGTTGCGCTGGCTATCCTGATCGGCTTCCGGATCAACTCCGCGTACGAGCGCTGGTGGGAAGCGCGCAGGTTGTGGGGCGCTGTGGTGAACGATTCCCGTTCCGTGGCGAGACAGGCGTTGACCTTCATTACCCTGCGGCACGCGAAGGATGCTGACGACCAGGGAGTGGCCGATGAACGCAAGCAGTTTATCTACCGCCAGATCGCGTTTGTCCATGCGATGAAGAACCACCTGCGCAAGCTTGACCCATTCGAGGAGATCAGGCCGTTTTTGTCGGAAGGTGAATTTGCATTTGCCAGGCAGCAGCAACATGTCCCGGTTGCGATACTTAATTTGCATGCGAAGCACCTGGAGATCCTGCTGGAAAAAGGATTGATCGAAGATTTCCGCCATATGCAGATCGACATCCGCCTGTCGGCGCTGACCGATTCACTGGGCGGGTGCGAACGAATCAAGAACACGGTTTTCCCACGGCAGTACAGTTTTTATACGACTATGTTCGTGACCCTGTATTCATTCCTGCTGCCGTTTATTCTTGTGGGTGTCAGCGGGTGGTATACGGTTCCATTTACGATTGTGATCGGTTTCATTTTCTTTGCATTGGATTCCATTGCCCGAGGTGTGGAAAATCCGTTCGAGAACACCTTCAACGACACTCCAATGAGCTCGATCTGCCGGACGATTGAGATTAACCTGAAGCAGATGGTAGGGGAGACAGAGCTTCCGGCGCCGGTACAACCGGTAAATTGTTTTTTATATTAGGGCAGTCCGACGGGTGCGGGAGCCCCTTTGTGGCCTAAGCTGAATCTATTTAACATCAAACTTGTTGGTGACGATGAACTTTCCATTATTTTTGCACAGGTTTCGGCTTACGGCCGCTGGGATTGTCCAGGCCCAGGTTTCCGGGAAACTAGAAATCCGAAATCCGTAATTAGAAATTTATCGGCTCCGTATTTCAATGGATAGAATTTCAGATTCCGATTCTGAAGATGCAGGTTCGATTCCTGCCGGGGCTACTAATAAGGATCATTCTTAAGAAAAAAGCCGTGTTTTACCTATAAGAACGCGGTTTTTTTATGTCTATGCCCGAACCTGATTTTTCAGGTTACCGCCATTTCTATCGCCATTTAATTTTCATCGTTCACCGATGCGACGACCGATATAGCGCTTAGATCGGTATGACTTGAAAGGTCTAACCCTATCCAGACCGTTGAACCTGTGGGTATCGTTTGACCGGAACGCATCGCGTTCTTAACGGTGTCATCGTCCAACCATATTTC
>DASPNN010000130.1:0-3910 GCA_035626495.1 Chryseosolibacter sp. | reverse complement strand
TACCAGGGATAAGAAGCAGTGGAAGCTGCGCAATCGCAAATGACTTCGACCGGGATGGGGATCTTGACCTGTTTGTCGGTGGAAGGTTCCAGCCACTCCGTTACCCCGAAAGCCCGGAGAGTTTCTTACTGCAAAATAATGGCCGGGGAAACTTTAGAGACATCACACCCACGGACATGAAAAGAACCGGGATGGTGACTTCCGCGTTGTGGACCGATTTCGATAACGATAACTGGACCGACCTGATCATTGCCGGCGAATGGATGCCGATCACGTTTTTTAAAAACCAAAACGGCTCATTGAAAAAATTTGAACCGCAGACGCCTGCAAAAGAAACCACAGTAGGGTGGTGGAACAGTCTTGCGGCGGGAGATTTTGACAACGACGGAGATACCGACTACATCGCCGGGAATCTCGGGCTGAATTCCCTGTATAAGGCGTCGAACGAAGAACCGGTTTGTATTTATGCGAAAGATTTCGATGGAAACGGATCGCTGGACCCGGTGCTGTGTCGCTACGTCCAGGGCAAGGAGTTTATCACACATCCCCGCGAAACATTGACCGAGCAGATCGTGGGCCTGCGCAGGGTGCTGACACGCTATTCGACTTATGGAAAAAGCACTTTTGCCGAAATTTTTCCGGAAGAAAAGCTGCAAGGGGCGCTGATCCTGAGATCGACGCGGTTTGCGTCTTCTTTTATCGAGAACAAGGGCGGAGGAACCTTCAATTTCAAAACTCTGCCCGTAGCCGCACAGTTATCTCCGATGTTCGGAGTCGTCGTCACGGATTTCGATTCGGATGGGAACCTGGACGTGCTGTCGGTGGGCAATTCATATTCCACTGAGCCGCTGACCGGCTTTTACGACGCCGGGATAGGTACGTGTCTGCGCGGTGATGGACGGGGAAATTTTGAACCGGTGCACGTCAATAAAAGCGGTTTTTTTGTCGACCGCGACGCAAAGGGACTGATTGAAATGAGGCTGGGGGGCGACAAAGTAGCCTGGGTCGCCACCTCTAATCGCGACAGCCTGAAAGTGTTCGAGTCTGATGGTCAGTCAGCAGTCATTGTACGCCTGCTTCCGGATGATGCTTTCGCGGAGGTCACTCTCGCCAGCGGAAAAAAGCGTAAGCAGGAATTCCACTACGGGTCATCATACCTCTCGCAGTCCTCCAGGATATTGAAGCTGCCGCCCGGTGTGAGAGACGTGTTCATCACGAATACGAAGGGCGTGAAGAGAAGATCTTTTCCATTTTAAGCGCGCGCTGTCCCTTCAACTTGTTACGCCTTGCATTGCCAAATAACTTCGCCAGACTTTGCGCCATTGCGCTTTGTGACATTTTTGCATGCCGGGCCTTTCAGTATGAACCGTTCATATTTGACACATGAATGTCCGGAAGAGCACAAACTTAGAAACAATCCTTTGAATTTGAATAAAAATAGGGGACCTCAGTCTGGTATGATTATCTCTCTAATCTGAACCGCTAAACCTGCGTATGATCAAGAATTACCTGAAAACGTCGCTCCGGAATTTGGTTCGCCACAAAGGCTACTCATTCATCAATATTCTCGGGCTCACGGTCGGAATTGCGGCCAGCATCTTCATCCTTCTTTGGATCACGGATGAATTGTTATACGACCGGTTTCACGCCAACGCCGATCGCATCTATAAAGTATTTATCAACGACACCTATCCGGATGGCCGCATTGATACTTACCCGGCAACACCGGCAAACCTGAAAGGCGTCATCGAAACGGATATCCCGGAAGTCGAGCTCTCAGCACAGTACAGCTTCGAGACCGAGTTGTTGATAAAACACGGAACCGCAGGCTACAACGAAACCGGAATTTACGGAGACCCGGCGTTGTTTCAGGTACTTACTTTTCCGTTTGTGATGGGCGACCTCTCCAGGCCGCTCCCCGACATCAAGTCAATCGCTATTTCACAGACCCTCGCGGAAAAACTCTTCAACGGCGAGAATCCCATCGGAAAATCATTGTCGGTGGGACAATCTTACGATCTGACCATCACGAGCGTCTTCGCAAAGATCCCGGACCATTCGACCCTGCAATTTGACTTTGTGATCCCGTTTGAACTTTTCCGGAAAGAAAATCCATGGACTCAAAACTGGGGAAGCGGCGGCACGCGGACGGTGGTGATGTTGAAACCAGGGGCAGCGGATCCAAATGAAAAACTTTCAAATCTTATCAAGAAGCATTGTCCCGATTGCACCGCGAGCCCGTTCCTGTTTCCATACGCGAAGTCCAGGCTGTATTCCCGTTTTGAAAATGGAGTGAGTGCGGGTGGAAGAATCGAGCAAGTCTTTCTTTTTGGAGGAGTCGCGATGCTGATCCTTGTGATGGCGTGTATCAATTTCATGAACCTGTCAACCGCGCGCTCGGCCACCCGCGGCAGGGAAGTCGGCATCAGGAAATCCATCGGGGCACAAAAATCCGGGCTTGTAGTTCAGTTTATTACAGAATCGTTACTCCTGTCCTTTATCGCTCTCATCTTCGCTTTAATGGTAGTTCAGTTGCTGCTTCCGTTTTTTAACGACGTGACAGGCAAATCAATCCTGCTGGATTTGACCAATCCGGTACTCGTCACAGGTTCGGTGATTGTGACGTTGTTTTGCGGGACGCTGGCGGGAAGTTACCCATCATTAATCTTGTCAAGCTTTAACCCTGTTAAGGTGTTGAAAGGGGATAGTCAGTCAGGCCTCACTGGTAACGCATTGCGTAAAACCCTGGTCATTGTCCAATTCGCTACGTCGGTTGTGCTCGTCGTGGGAAGCATTTCCGTTTACAGGCAAATCACCTACATCAGTGAGCGGAACCTGGGATTCGACAAAGAGAATGTTATGGTCGTTGACCAAAACGAGGGGCTGGTCAAGAATTATCCGGCGATCAAAAACGATCTCCTTCAGCTTCCGGGTGTGAAAAACATAGCCTTCGGAGGCAATAACATATTTACAGTCCCCATTACCACCACCGACCCTGTCTGGGATGGCAAGCCGGCCAACTCATCCATCAACTTCAAAGTCTACCGTTGCGACGAAGAATTTATCCCAACGATGAATATAAAACTGCTCAGCGGCAGGAACTTTGTCAAGGGAGGGGATGAATCCAATTACATCATTAATAAAAAAGCCGTGGAGGTGATGGGCTTGACTCTAGACAACGCAGTAGGCTCTACATTGGAAATGTGGAACGGAAAGGGAAGAATTGTCGGCGTCACGGCCGATTTTCACAACGACAACCTCAGATTCGGGATCGAGCCTATGATCTTCATGTACTCGGAAAGCAGTGGCGCCTTCTACTTTGTTAAATTGGGACAAGCCCCCATTCACCGGCAAATCGCCCAGGTGGAGAGCGTGTTCAAGAAACACAATCCCGAGTATCCATTTGAGTTCACGTTTCTGGATGACGTTTTCAGCCAGGAGTACCAGTCAGAAAAAGTGATCGGTAAACTTTCACTGAGCTTCACGGTCATCGCTCTTTTGATCTCCTGCCTCGGACTATTTGGCCTGGCATCCTTCACGGCCGAAAGGCGAACCAAAGAATTGGGGATCAGAAAAGTATTGGGCGCCTCCGTCGCCAAACTGACCGTGATGCTCTGCGGCGACTTCGCGTTGCTGGTAGTCATCAGCCTGGTGATCGGTTGTCCCGTAGCATGGTACCTGGTAAACGACTACCTGTCCGGCTATTCGTATCACACAGAGATCAACTTCACTTTGTACCTCCTTACCGGGATATTCATGTTATTGCTGACTGTCCTTTCCGTTGGATACCAGGCCGTGAAAGCGGCGTGCTCGGATCCCGTGAAGAGTTTGAGGACGGAGGGGTAAGAAGGAGGCAAGCCACCTGATCCGCGCTGACGTAATGCAATTAAGCCGGGTAATTGCTTACCCT
>DASPNN010000129.1:0-3684 GCA_035626495.1 Chryseosolibacter sp. | reverse complement strand
TTCGCTGATCCGGCCTGTGGTAAATACGTCGTGGCCCAGCCTGAGCGGAAAGCGGACGTATTCCAACTTTTTGAACATCGGATGGGTCAAATCAGTAGCAAGGATCGTCGAGACCTGAAAACGGATTGCGTTGGAGCCAATATCGACAGCTGCGAGCTTCAAAACAGAAATATCAACGGTTCAAACATACGACCAATCACTCTCTAAAAATAAAAAGCATCGAAGAAATCATTGTTAAAAAAAAATAAACCACCTCTCATGTTACCAAAAAACTTATGGAAGACGGCAATTGCCCTCACTGTCGCCACGCTCGTGGCGGGGTGCTGGGGTGAGCCCTACGAAGCCTATACGCCGATGGCCGTAGAAGGCTACAGACCGGAATACGGGTCGGAACAGGCACGTGAGATCGCGTTTCTGGCTCCGAAAACGTTGCAGAACCCTGGCAAGATCTATGTCTACGGGCAATACCTGCTCGTCAATGAAAAAGGAAAAGGTGTTCACGTCTTTGATAACAGCGATCCTTCGTCACCCGAACCGAAGGGTTTTATCCAGTTACTGGGCAACAGCGATATGGCCATAAGAAACGACGTCCTTTATGCCGATCACCTCGGCAGCCTTGTATCCATCGACCTTAACGCCTTCACCGATTTGCAGAAGACTGGCAGCCTCCCATTGCAGAATTGGAATCTTGGCGTACCGCCTCCGCCGGCATCTTACTTCGAGTGTGTGGATCAAAGCCGCGGCGTAGTGACGGGCTGGACAAGAGCTGAACTTCAAAACCCTGCGTGTTATGCTTACTAGATCAATCATCCTTGCGTTAATAGTTACGGCCATCGCAGCGGGCTGCGAGTCCGAAGGGCTGAGCGATTCCGGGCAAACCGGACAGGGGGGCTCCATGAGCAGGTTTGCAATCAACGGGCCTCACCTCTATGTGGCCACAAACAGCACGATCCAGGTATTCGACATCGGTGCCAATAACTTCCAGAAGCTTGGCCAGGTCACCGTTGGCTTCGGCCTGGAAACGATCTTTGCGCGTGGCCAGTACCTTTACCTCGGCGCCAACGACGCGATGTACATTTATTCGATTGCAAACCCGGCGACTCCGGAATTTATTTTCCGCTATGCACATATCGTCGCGTGCGACCCCGTCGTCGTTCAAGGCAACCGGGCGTACGTTACCTTGCGATCGAGCATGGGCGCGAACTGCAACCGCGGTGTCAACGCGCTGGAAATTATCGACATCACAGATCCCTATGATCCCACACTGCTGGCAAACTATCAGATGGTATCCCCGCATGGGCTTGGAGTGTACGGCAACTATCTTTTCCTGTGTGAAGGAGAGTCTGGTCTTAAAGTGTTCGACATCACCGACGAATCGGACATCGAGCTGCTCAAGCACGTGACGGACATTCATGCATACGATGTGATTGTCAGGCCCGGCATCGCAACCGTGACGGGTGACGATGGCATCTTTCAGTTCTCGTACCCCGACGGGGCAAGCGTGATCAGGTTGTTGAGCAAGATCGATGTTCAAAGACAGCAGCTGTAAAATGATGCGTTGTATCTTTCTATCGCTGGCATTGGCGACGTCGGCCATTGCCCAGGATGGAGTTCGGTCGCAGCGGATCCCGGTTCATGCGATCAAGTTCAGCCCATTCCACCTGATTGGATTTTATCCCACGGCGCTTTTGGGTTACGAGCATGGAGTCGCTCCGAACATGTCCGTCCAGGCTGATGTTGGCTACGTCTTTCCATACGAAAATTTTGATGAGGAATTTCGCAACAAGCGCGGTGTCAAGCTTAAGCTCGACGCGCGATTCTATATCGAGGAAACGAAGGCTTCGTATGTTGCCCCTGAGGTCTACCTGAATGCAGTCAATTTCGATCGGCAGGATTCCCGGCAGGAATGTTACGACCTGGAATGTCAAATCCTTTACAGGAGAACTTATTATTACAAAGTCCGATATCGGGAACATGGTGTGGGAGTGAAGTATGGGTTTGTGCGGTACTTTGGTAACTTTCTCGTCGATCTCAACCTCGGGTTTGCCATTCGCTTTGTTGAATACAAGAAACCGGCGTTAACGCGTCAGTTTAACGAGCAGGAGATGGAGTGGTTCGCCATTCCGAATGAACGGCGGCGCACCGGACTGATGCCGTTGATGGGGTTTCGGCTCGGATACCGGCTTCAATAATTTTTTGCAATATCAGACGAATTGTAGTTTCTTTGCAGCGCTTATCCAGAAAGACCGAGGGACTGGGCCCTGTGACGTCTTAGCATCCTATTCCGCCAGCAGGCGAAGTGTTGTGCTAACTCCCATCCCGGATAAAATACGGGAAAAAGATAAGTAACCCATCTTACCTGGGCTCTCTGGACAAGCAGGCATTTTTAAACAGAGGGCTACATGACAATCCAACAGCTATTGAGACAACGGATCCTGGTGATCGACGGCGCCATGGGTACGATGATCCAGCGTCGTACACTGGAAGAGGCCGATTTTCGCGGCGAACGATTCAAGAACCATCGCGCTCCCTTGAAGGGAAATAATGATGTACTATCACTGACGCGCCCGGACATCATCAAGGACATCCACCGGCAGTACCTGGAAGCCGGCGCGGACATCATCGAAACCAATACTTTCAGCGGGACTTCCATCGCACAGGCGGACTATCACCTGGAAGATGCGGTGTATGATTTAAATTTTCAGTCGGCGAGAATCGCCCGCGAAGTTGCCGACGAGTTTACAAAAAAAGACCCGGCCAGAGCCCGCTTTGTGGCGGGAGCCATGGGCCCCACCAACAAGACTGCTTCGCTTTCGCCGGATGTCAATAACCCCGGGTTTCGGGCCATCACTTTTGATCAATTGGTCACTGCTTTCAAGGAGCAGGCAAGAGGTTTGATGGAAGGTGGTTCCCACGTGCTTCTGCTTGAAACGATCATCGATACATTGAATGTCAAAGCTGCGCTGTTCGGCATCCAGGAATTGTTCGAGGAAACCGGCCGGCAGCTGCCGGTGATGGTTTCGGGCACGATCACGGATGCAAGTGGACGGACACTTTCCGGACAAACGACGGAAGCTTTTTTGATCTCTGTTTCGCATGTTCCGCTGCTGAGCATTGGCCTGAATTGTGCGTTGGGTGCGAGGCAGCTTCGCCCATACCTGCAGGTGCTGAATGAAAAAGCCCCCTTCTTTGTGAGCGCGTACCCCAACGCGGGTTTGCCAAATGCTTTTGGTCATTACGATCAGACGCCGGATGAAATGGCTGAACAGATTGAAGAATACCTCAAAGAAGGACTGGTCAATATTGTTGGAGGATGTTGTGGCACCACGCCCGATCACATCCGCCTGATCGCGGAAGTAGCCAAAAAATATAAACCCCGGGAGTTCGAACTGGAGCATGCGTAAACATTTACAACTGAGTGGCCTCGAGGCCATCACCATCACGGCACAATCGAATTTTGTCAACATCGGCGAACGGACGAACGTTACAGGCTCGGCCCGCTTTCTTAAGCTGATCAAGGAAGACAAATATGAAGAAGCGCTGGACGTAGCGCTCGATCAGGTTCGCGGCGGGGCGCAGGTCATCGACGTGAATATGGACGAGGGGATGCTCGATGCCAAAGCAGCCATGGTTCGCTTTCTGAATTTAATGGCGTCGGAGCCGGAGATCGCGCGGGTGCCGGTA
>DASPNN010000128.1:0-3394 GCA_035626495.1 Chryseosolibacter sp. | reverse complement strand
TGGAAGATCAGGGGGCTGACACGTTTCTTTGGGACCGGACACTGGCGTGCATGGCGCTGCATTTTTTCAGACAGGACATGGAAGTAAAACTCACAGAGTTTGAAGAGGTGTTTGTCGGCCATACACCGATCCCGGAATCGCAGCCGTTAAGAGCTTGTGATGTGTGGCTAATGGACACCGGAGCGGGGTGGTCTGGTGTGCTGTCGATGATGGATGTTGAAACAAAAGAGGTGTATGTCAGTGATAAAGTACCTTCGCTCTATCCAGGCATCGAGGGACGACAGCGCTTCAAGTAAGCAATTGAATAATCAAAATACCAGGACCTGCGAACCGCGCGGATTCATCAGGTACGAATTGATCAGATTCTGTACCGTAGGTGTCTCGATGCTCTTCCGGACATAGTTTCTCGCGGACTCCACGTCGGCAATGGCGACGTCACGGTCGAAGTATCCATACCCGAAATAATTCCCGCCCTCGACGAGGACAAGCGATTGCTCGTCCAGATTACGGCCTTTCCCGATGATGGCAACGGTTCCTCCGCCGCCATGACATCCGGCGATGGCCTTCTCGGCTTTCCGATTATACTTTTTGACGCTCTCTATGCACATACATGCACCGTTGCATTCGCCGGTTTGGTAATTGAAACATAAACCTTTCGATGTTTGCAGACCGCTCAGCTTCGGACACAGCTTGTGCTCCCGGACTTTTGACCAAAGATAGTTCCACGCGTCACCCTTCGTTGCAAAACGGATTAGGGGACGTGCGCCCCGGCTGACGGCGTTCACCGAAAACCGGACGTACCCGTTCCGGTCTTCATAGCTGAAAATGCCCCATTCCTCTCCGCGGAATTTCTGGGCCTGGTTGTATTTGGGCCACAGACGCCGGATCTCCTGCGACTCGAGGATCAGGGCGATCAGTTCGTTGCCCGTAAGCTCGTAGCTGATGTGATGGATCTCGTTGCGGATTTTGGAACGGCTCCATTCGCGCGCCTCGCCGGTAAAATGTCCCGCGATTCTTTTTTTGATATTGATCGCTTTGCCGACATAAATGACATGGCCGCGCGCGTCGTGGAAATAGTAAATACCGCATTTGGCGGGCAGACGGTCAAACTCCTCCTTCGGCAAGTTCGGCGGAAGGATCGTTTCGCCGGAATTTTTCTTAAGTGTTTTTGCGATGTAACCATCGTGGTCGCGATGAAGCAGCTGGTCGAAAATCTTGACCGTGGCGCTTGCGTCACCACCGGCGCGGTGGCGGTTTTGTATGGTGATGCCCAGGCTCGCGGCGATGCTGCCAAGACTGTAGGATCGCAGACCGGGGATGATCTTGCGTGATAGGCGGACCGTACAGAGCTTTTTCGAATTCCATGACAGGCCAACCTGTTCGAATTCCTTGCGCAGAAACGAATAATCGAAATGTGCATTGTGCGCGACGAAAACCTTGCCTTCGAGGCGTTGATAAACATCGCCGGCAATTTCCTTGAATGTTGGAGCAGCGCCCACCATCTCGCCGGTGATGCCGGTGAGCCCTGTGATATAGTAAGGAATGTTCCGTCCGGGATTGACAAGCGAATGAAAACTGTCCGTGATTTCGACGCCATTGTGATGATAGATGGCAATCTCAGTAATGCGATGATGCTCCGCGTAGCCTCCAGTCGTCTCAATGTCAACAATAGCGTACATGGTCCCAATTTAGAATTTGAGTTATTGACTTAAAAGCGGATATTGATACAAATTTTTTGTGCCTGCCATGAATTTTATTATTCGCTTTTTGCTCAATGGGTTAGCGGTCGTCGCAACAGCTTATATTCTCGACGGTGTTGACGTTGACGGATATGGCACCGCCCTGATCGTCGCACTCGTTCTGTCGGCGGCCAATGCGATTGTCAAGCCGATCCTGATTGTTTTGACAATTCCCATAACCATCCTGTCGCTCGGTTTATTCCTGCTCGTAATCAATGCCCTGATTATTCTGCTGGTCGATTACCTGGTGAAAGGATTCTCCGTGGAGGGTTTTTGGTGGGCCCTCGGATTCAGCGTCATACTCTCTATTTTCAACAGCATTTTCGATGACCTGTCGAAAGACCGGAAACGGTGAATCCGTTCGCCATAGACGGTGAATTCTTCTCCCAGAAGGATATAGTATATTTGACAATATGGGTGGCTTTACCTAAATTTCTGGCTACGAAATCCGCTCGCATGAACCTCCGCATCCTTTTATTTTCCGCTGGGCTTTTTGTCCTTTCCTGTAAACAAGAATCAAGCGCGCCCGACGAGCGCAGTGCCCCGCAGGGACTGAAAGACCTTAAGGTATACGAGGGGTTGAAGGTGGGCTTATTCGCTTCCGAGCCGATGTTCAGCAACCCGACCAATATTGCCGTTGACGCCCGTGGTCGCGTGTGGGTTTGTGAGGCCTATAACTACCGTAACGAGCTGAATCCGAAAAATCCTGTCCGCAATGAAGGCGATCGAATTATGATCCTGGAAGACACGGATTCGGATGGAACTGCCGACAAGAGTACCGTCTTTTACCAGGGAAAGGATGTGAACGCCGCGTTGGGAATCTGCGTGCTCGGGAAAAAAGTATTTGTATCGTGCAGCCCAAATGTTTTTGTTTTTACCGACGACAACGGCGACGATGTTCCGGATAGCAAGGAAGTACTTTTTTCCGGAATCAAAGGCCTGCAGCATGACCACGGTGTCCACGCATTCACATTCGGCCCCGATGGCAAATTATATTTCAATATGGGCAATGAAGGCCAGGTGCTGATGGATGCCGATGGCCAGGTTGTCACCGATGTGCATGGCCGCGCGATCACGACCAACGGAAAACCTTTCCAGCAGGGATTGGCATTCCGGTGCAATGCCGATGGGTCGAACGTGGAAGTGCTGGGACATAATTTCAGAAACAATTATGAGTTGACAGTCGATCCTTATGGAACGATCTGGCAAAGCGATAACGACGACGACGGGAACAAAGGCACACGCATCAACTATGTGATGGAGCAGGGTAATTTCGGCTTCACCGACGAAATGACGGGCGCGAGCTGGCCCGCGCGACGAACAAATATGGAAAAGGAGATACCACTCCGGCATTGGCACCTCAACGATCCGGGTGTGGTTCCGAACGTGCTCCAAACCGGCGCGGGTTCACCTGCCGGCATCACGATGTACGAGGGAACGATGTTGCCGGAACCTTTCCGGGGTCAGATCATTCACGCCGACGCTGGCCAGAATGTCGTGCGCGCATATCCTGTTAGCAATGATGGAGCAGGCTACACGGCCACCATTCTGAATCTTGTCGAAGGACAACAGGACAAATGGTTTCGTCCCGTTGACGTAACGCCGGCACCAGACGGCTCGCTCTTCATCGCCGACTGGTACGACCCGGGCGTCGG
>DASPNN010000127.1:0-3777 GCA_035626495.1 Chryseosolibacter sp. | reverse complement strand
TACATTTGATGGAATCACCGCCGCCATGCCCGCCTCCAGCACCATCGTCTTTTCGGCGATCGTCAGCTCCAGTTTACCTTCGATAACGTTGACAACCATTTCGTGGATGTGATGATGCGTCGGGATTGTCGCTCCCGCCTTGATGTCCCAATAAGCAATGGTCATGTTGGCAGAATGTATGAATCTTCCAAAAAAACCCGGCACCACCTGTTTGGGCGCGATATCGGATACACGAATGAAGCTCATCTTGTTTTCGGTTGAGGTTTAAATAAATTCGCCCCGGAAATTAAGAATATTGGTATGATTATACGCGCCGTTTGCACCGATATCGACGGGACTTTACTCGACCGTACACGCCAGCTTTCAAAAAGAACGATCGCTGCTTTCGGTAAAATTCCCCCGGACGTGCCCGTCATCCTGGCTTCATCCCGGATGCCTTCCGCCATGACACACCTGCAGGCCGAATTGCGCATCACGCAATATCCGCTGATTTGCTATAACGGCGGTTATGTCGTTTCATATAACAGCGCATCCGGTGTAAAAATATTCGATTCGGTAAAAATCCCTGCAGGTGTTTGCGAGTCGATCCTTGCCTGTGGAAAAGCGAGCACAATTCACTTCAGCCTGTATGCGGATGACAATTGGTATGCACCACAACACGACGCGTGGACAGAACGTGAGGAAACTATAACCAAGGTGCGGGCCACGATCGCGAAACCCGAAGAAGTGATTCATCAATGGCGGCGGGATGGATCGGGTGCCCATAAGATCATGTGCATGGGTGATGCGGGAGAGATCGGCGTATTGCACAAGTTGTTGAATGAAAAGCACGGTGGTGATATTCACGTATACCTGTCACGGCCGACTTACCTGGAGCTTGCCCCGAAATCCGTTTCGAAGGGATCGGCGCTGAAGCTCCTGCTTGAGAATGAGTTCAGGATCCCCTTGTCGGAAGTTGTGGCATTTGGAGATAACTACAACGACATCGACCTTCTTTCAGTAGCCGGTGTCGGTGTTGCGGTCGCCAATGCAAGGCCGGAGGTGAAGGCAATCTCCGACCAGCTAACTTCAGCAAGCATCGATGATGGCGTGGCGGCGGCGCTGGAAGAAATACTCAGGTTTTAGGGATGTAATGAGATGTGCGTTGCTCTCTCATTGCAAGGAGCCCTAACACCGGGCCTGGAATAAGGAACAAGAACAGGTATTCAGCCGCGAAAAAAATTTGAAGGTAATTCAGCAATTGTATGCTTAGAATGCTGATAAAAAAACCAATACACGTGATCATCGTGATCGCCGAGCCCCTCACTTCAGCCTGTGCGTGCCTGGCGACCAGTGCGGAGAACTGCGGCGAATCGCCGGCAATGGTAAATCCCCAAAACATCATAAACGGAATAAATACCCACACCGGCAGCTGAAACGCTGCCGCGGATAACGCGCAGCAGATTCCGGAGCTGAATAACATATACCGCGCTACTTTTTCGCTGCCCGACCGTTTTGAAATTTGGCCTCCCGTGATGCACCCGATCCCTCCCGAACCGATCACCATAAACGCCATCGCGGGAACAGAGTAGGATGCCCCCTGAAATTTCTTGTATTGCATCAGGAAGGCGGGAACGAAGGCCCACATGGCGTATAACTCCCACATGTGTCCAAAATAGCCGAATGCCGCCCGCCGGAACGCCCCCGATGCGAAGGCTTGCCGTACCGCCCTGAACGAAAAGCGGGATGCGAATTTCCGGTAGGGCCCGTCGGTGAGTGTGGCATAAAGGAATACTCCGCCAGCGAGGGCAAGCACGCTGACGATTGCCAATACCGAATAAGGGTTGCTCAATTGCGGAAGCTGTTTCAGCAAATGGGGAAACGAGGTGCCGAGAACAAGGGCGCCAACAAGTCCCCCGAGCCACATGCCAAGCCCCTCCCTGCGCCAGTCGGAAGCGATCTTCATGCCTACAGGGTAAATGCCTGCAAGGAAAAATCCTGTTGTAAAACGGCTTGCGATCACCAGCGGAAATGACGAGAGCGCGAGCATGGCACTGGCGTTTGCCGCCGAAGCGATGATGGAGCTGATCAAAAAAAGTCTCGCGGGCGATACACGATCTGAAATGCCGAGGAGCGCAAAGCAAAACGTGCCGGTGATGAATCCAGCCTGGATTGCCGAGGTCAGATACCCGAGGTGAGACTGCGGCCAGTCGAACATCGCTTGCAACTGGGGCAAGACTGCATTGCCTGCGAACCAAAGAGATGTACCACAAAACTGCGCAATTACGATGATGTAAAAGATGACGCGTTCGTTGGTGGTTTTCACGGGCGGCGGTAGTTTGGCGGTTAGCCTAAAATTAACATCTTTAGACGTCAAAAAAATACGCACGTGATAACCGCTAATCAAGTACGCGACCTGGCCTTGGCCTTAGCCGGTGCTGAGGAGAAGCCCCATTTTGAAAAGGCGTCCTTCCGGGTCAAAGGCAAGATCTTCTGCACCCTATCGGTTCGAGAAAACCGCGCGGTTCTAAAGCTTACACTCATCGATCAATCGGTGTTTTGTGACTTCAAGACCAAGGCGTTCTTTCCCGTTCCAGGTGCGTGGGGCAAAAAGGGTTGGACGTTTGTCGACCTTGGCAAAGTGCGAAAAGATATGTTTTGCGATGCGCTCAGACTCTCCTATGAACAAGTGGCTCCAAAAAAGCTGAAGTCGAAGATATGAGCATGAAGGATTGCGGTTTAGATTTTCACGCAACGGCGCGAAGGCGCAAAGTTTTTTTTGCTCGTATTTAAAAAGTCCTTGCGTACCCGCGTCCACGCGGTTCTATTCCGCCGAACCTTAAGCGGAGTTACGCGCGCCACTGAATAACTCATAATTGGAACGCAACAAACGGAAATCTCGAGCGTTTCTCATTCAAACCTTAAAAGCTATTATGAGATGGCTGCGGATGATCGGGTCAAGTCTGCTATTTGTCGTTCTTACGTTGCTGACCCAAACCGGAGGAATAGTTTTTCTATTTTCCCTTTGTTTCTACGGCATCGTTGAAAGGACATTCACGAACAAGATTCTTCGCGTATCTGCGAAGGTGTTTATTTTTTGCGCCTTATACTTTCTTTCAGTTGTGCTGGTCAATCCGTTGCTGGCCCGACAGTTCGGTCGCGCGGCTCTTCCGGTTTTGAATAATGCCAGTCTTAAACCGGCCACGGTGTGGACATGGTTGCTCAACAGACACTACGTCCGGCCGGAGATGGAGGGCGTTGTACTTTCTGTCGCCAGTCGGTTGTCTCAGGAATCACCCGGTACGGTTGTTAATTACCTGGATGCCAGTTTTCCTTACATCGACAATTTTCCATTACCTCCACATTTGAGCCACAAGGATGGGAGGAAGGTTGACTTGTCCTTCATGTATGTTGATGCAGAAACCGGTGTGCCCACAGATGAAATTCCTTCCATAATCGGGTATGGCGTTTGCGAGCCACCCTTGGCTGGCGAGGAGGACCGTCCGAATGACTGTATGCAGAAGGGATATTGGCAATATAACTTGTTACAACAGATTGTGCCGGACGGCACAAAACCAAATCTTCTTTTTGATGAAGCAAGAACAAGCCGGCTGATCAAATTGCTTGCAGCTGACCCAGCCGTCGGAAAGATCTTCATTGAACCACATTTAAAGACGCGTTTGAGGCTGGCAAGTCCGAAGGTGCGTTACCACGGATGCCAGGCTGTACGACATGACGATCATGTACACATTCAGTTGCGGTAATGGCGGTGTTTTGCGGTTTAGATTTTCACCGCGA
>DASPNN010000126.1:0-2552 GCA_035626495.1 Chryseosolibacter sp. | reverse complement strand
GTTGTAAAACCATCCGGAGTTTTGCCGATGAAACCCTGTGTCAATGCCATCAGTCTCTTAGAGAGCACGGATTTGACCCGTTCAATCCTGTTGCAGGTTTCACGCCATTGAATTTTTGCTTCCCGGTAAGTATTGTCAGTGATCACATAGTCGCGGGCATCCAGCCACTCGACATCGATCTTTTGCTCAACCAGGTATCGGTGGACGATCGTGGTCGAAATAATTTCTCCTTCCGACACGATCTGGTCATACGCCTGGTCGGGGGACCAGGACTTTTTCAGTTTCGAATCGATCCTTTTGAAGATCTCCTCCACTTCACCCCAGACCTTGTGATTGTCGGCAAACAATTCGCTCATGATCTGGAAATGGTATTGCTTCAAGGCGGCGAGTTCCGCCTCCCACGAAGTTGCGGTGCGCGCAAGGCTCAATATTTTCTCAAGTGCATTGGTGGTTTTGCCCATTGCCGAGATTACAAGCACGAGCGGCTGACCGGCGTACAAATGTAGAATTGTCGCTACGTTTTTGACGCCCCTGGGGTCTTTTACAGAAGCCCCCCCAAATTTAAAAACCTTCATTTTTTATTGTTCTAAATCGATTGCGAAGTAACTTTACACCGAATAAAAGCATGCAAAGATCAATGATTAGCATCAACTCGACAAGCATTGAAAGCTCGCGGATTGCCCAGCCGATCGGGACGGCGCTCGACCGGTTTATCAAAAACAATCAGAGCCAGTTTGCGTTCGCAAGCGGAGAGCTTTCGCAGCTTCTGCGCGACATCGCGCTTGCCTCGAAAGTGGTCAACCGGGAAGTCAACAAAGCAGGCTTGATCGACATCATGGGTGCCAACGGGTCAACCAACAACACTGGCGATCAGCAGCAAAAACTGGACGTGCTGGCCAACATCCGTTTTACCCGGGCTCTGGCGAAAGGTGGAGAGGTGGCCGCGCTCATCTCCGAAGAATCGGAGAGCTTTGTGGACCTGAACAACGATGCAAAATATGTCATTGCCATCGATCCCCTCGACGGTTCATCCAATATCGATGTGAATGTATCCATCGGAACTATTTTTTCGATCTATCGCAGGAAAACCCTAGCGGGTATGCCGATTCAGGAGGCGGACATCTTGCAAAAAGGATCCGAACAGGTTGCCGCGGGATATATATTGTACGGATCCTCGACAATGCTGGTCTATACCACGGGCCATGGCGTCAACGGATTTACTTATGAACCCTCCCTCGGCGAATATTTCCTTTCTCATCCGCACATGGAGATTCCCTTGAATGGAAAGATATACTCCGTTAATGAGGGGTCGGCCAATTCTTTTGACGACGGCATGAAGGGATATCTGCAGTATTGCAAAGATTGTAGTTACACCGGCCGCTACATTGGCTCACTCGTTGCGGATTTTCACCGGAATCTTTTGAAAGGAGGAATCTACATCTATCCGCCTACCGCCAAAGACCCAAAGGGCAAATTGCGGCTGATGTACGAATGTAACGCGCTTGCATTCGTTGCCGAGCAGGCTGGCGGAAAAGCATCAGACGGGATGGGCAATCGGATTCTCGACATTCAGCCCACCGGTTTACATCAGCGTACGCCTTTTTTTGTCGGCTCGATGGAAATGGTGCAGAAGGCCGAGAGTTTTTACAAATAGATTTTATTTCTTCTTCTTTTTGGGAGCAGGTTCCGCCTTGGCGGGGTCTTCATTTACTGCGGGCTGCGCATCACTGGTGACTTCGGCTTTCTTATCTTCGGTTTCCTCAAACACTTCAGGAGCGTATTTAGAAAGGATGTCGTACCATCTGACCAGCTTTTTTATATCGGAGGCATAGACCCGGTCTTCATCGAAGTCAGGCTGCACCGATTTCAGAAATGCTTTCAGTTCGGATGTTTCCGAGGACGCATCTACACCGAGGTCTGCTCCAAATTCTCCCTTGATCTTTTTGAGCACCGCCTGCAAGGGAACGGTGCCTTCTTTTGAAGTCGTATAAATAGAAATTTCGTTCAGCAATGACAGCTTGTGATGGGTTGTAGCAACCATCTTCGCTTTCGTTTCGTCCAGCGACTCGAGTATCACGCCGGACTTTGTCGGGGCGAGGACTTTGAAGAGTCCGCCCTTGCCTGTTACCGTTGCTATTTCTGAAAGTGTCATAAATTTTTTGGTGTGCGAATTGGCCGACAAATTAATTGATTTTAATTCGCTTCTGCCAGCGCATTTTCGATAAATAACAACAGCGCTTCTCTTCCGGTGCGCTCGGTTGCAGATGTAATGAGGAACGGCGGCAGCTCCTCCCAGGTTTTCCGCAGTGTTTTCTGATATACGGCCAGGTTTTTCTGCATCATCGTCTTGGAGATCTTGTCCGCTTTCGTGAACACCAGGCAGATCGGGATGCCTTTTTCACCGCACCAGCTGATAAAATCGAGGTCCAACGCTTGGGCCTCGTGACGGCAATCGAGAAGGATGAAGACGCAATACAAGTTCTCACGCTTGAGCAGATAATTCTCGATCATTTTGCCAAAGCCTTTCTTGATCTCTTTGCTGATGCCGGCGT
>DASPNN010000125.1:0-2035 GCA_035626495.1 Chryseosolibacter sp. | reverse complement strand
AATTTTCTGCCTCGCCCTCGAAGAAATCGACCCGGATATTAAATGTGTTACGGCCAGTGATGGACACGAAGCGCTCTCCGTGCTGTTAAAGGAGTCGCTTCGCCCAAATTTTATTTTCCTGGATCTGAACATGCCCCGTATGGATGGGAAACAGTGTCTGAAGGAGATCCGCAAGCACACGCACCTCGACCACGTGCCGGTGATCATCTTCACAACATCTTCCGCCACACGCGAGGTGGATGAGACAAAAAAGCTGGGAGCCAGTTTTTTCATCACTAAGCCACCGCTGGTCGCCACCCTGGCCGATTTGTTGAGGAAGGTCTTCAATGGGGATATGAACGGGGATCACCTGAATACGTAGCCCCGATTAATTTCACCGCTTACTTGACAGGAAGATATACTTTGAATGTGGACCCGCTGTTGATCTTTGACGAAGCGGTGATGACGCCCTGATGATTTTCAACCACGCGTTTGCAAAGCGCTAAACCGATACCGGAGCCCGTGTACACGTTTCCGGGGTTGAGTTTTTCGAAAATTGTAAAGATCTGATTTGCAAACTGCTGATCGAACCCTATGCCGTTATCTTTAAAGATTACCTCCACATATTCTCTTTCGGCATACAGGCCTGGAACCTCCATCTTCACGGCATCTGTAACAGGAGAGGCGCTGATCTCTATTTCCACATCCTGGCCACTGAACTTTAGTGAATTGCTGATCAGGTTGGAAAAGAGCTGCTCCAGCTGCGAGGGCATTCCTTTCACCGTTGGCAAAGTCGAATTTTTGATCACGGCGTTCTTGTCGGAAATACGCGCGACGAGATCCGATTTCACTTTTTCAAGAAGCTCCCCAAGGTCAATATCGACGGCTTTTTCGTTTGACCTGGTAACCCTTGAGTAGTTCAGTACATCGTTAATTAATCCGGTCATCCGCGCCGACGACGCGGCAATGCGGCTGAGGTATTTCTTGGCCAGCGGTTCATCGCTCCAGTGACGCTCAGCGAGTTCGGCAAACGTCTGGATCTTCCGCAACGGTTCGTGAAGGTCGTGACTGGTAATGTAGGCGAATTGCTCCAGTTCACGGTTTGATTTTGTAAGCTTCTCATTGGCGTCGCGCAAATCCGCTGTGCGTTCCTGTACCCGGACCTCCAGCTCCTTGGTCAGCCGTTTGTATTCTTCGTTCAACTGATTGAGCTTGGAATTGACTTCTTCCAATGCCTTCCGCGCTTTCACTTCTTCGGTCACTTCGGCTTGCGCGGCCTTGATGGCCGTGATGTCGACAAACATCAGTACAACACCGTCGATGTTTTTGCCTTCGCGCACATAGGGTAATACCTTCATCTGGTACCACGTATTGTTTTGCAGGTCGATGATCTTGCCCACTGGTTCCGATGTTTTTAATACGTGGTTGATATCCTCGAACAGGCCGCTGTATTTCAGGTTGTTGGATATGTGGGTGATGGGTCGCCCGACATCGGTTTCGATCAGGTTGATGAGCTTCGTTGCCGGTGGCGTATATTTCCGGATCAGCAGCTGGGAGTCGAGAAATATCTGCGCGATATCGGTGCTGCGGAAATAATTGTTCAGGTCGTCATTGAGTTCGCTGATCTCCTTGATGCGAAGCTGGTGTTCGGCGTTGACGGTGTGCAGCTCTTCATTGAGGGACTGGAGCTCCTCGTTGGTGCTTTGCAGTTCCTCGTTGGAGGAGATCAGTTCTTCGTTCGAGGACTGCAGTTCTTCGTTTGAAGTTTCAGAATCCTCGATCGCGCGCTGGAGGATCTCTTTCGTTTCACGCAGTTCGTTCTCGAGTCGCATGAAATCCTCGAAATTTGGCGATGCCACAGCAGCGTCGACCTTTTTCCCTTTTCGCGCCGGGGTATCTTTGAGTTTCCGGGCGGGTGCCTCCTTGGTCGCGTCGTTGAAAATCACGAAGACCATCTGGTTACTGAAACTGTCTTCGAAAGGTTTGATCGTGATGTTTGCCGGTGTGCCGCCCTGCTCCCGGATGGAAACATTGCGGATCACGATTTTCTCGTTGG
>DASPNN010000124.1:0-2227 GCA_035626495.1 Chryseosolibacter sp. | reverse complement strand
TAATTCGATGTGGTACGCGAAATTGGCTAGCCAGGCGTCCAGCGCATAGTAGGCCACCGGTAAAGAAAGTGTCGCCGCAACGCCGACAAGTTTTATGAAATCACCCGAAAGCAGGGCGATCACTTGCTGGCTCGAAGCACCCATGACCTTGCGTATGCCGATCTCTTTTGTCCTTCGGCTTGCTGAAAACGAGACGAGTCCTGAAAGTCCGAGACAAGCCACGATCACCGCCAATCCTGTTGCCGCTGACATCAGTGTGCCTAACTTCATTTCCGACTCGTATTGTCGCCGGATCCTGTCGTCCAGAAAGTAATAATTGAAGGGAGCATCCGGATTGACCTTTTGCCACACCTTCTGAATGGCGGAGATGACGTCCGGGTTTCTTTGAATCCGAACAAAGGTCAGGTTCAGGTCGTTGCTCGGATACAATGCGAGCGGAGTCACTTTTTTGTACAGAACGTCATGATTGAAATCCTGCACGACGCCCGTGACGTAGCCCCGGCGCCATACGTCGGAACCTCCATTGGTTGGCGGCACAAACATCGCGAATGGTTTGCCGATGGCTTCTTCCGGACTCCAGCCAAGCTCGCGCACTGCAGATTCATTGAGGACGAACGCTTCCTGTTCATCTTTTTGAGAACCTTCGGCAAAACTTTTCCCGGCCACCAGGTCGATCCCCATGGTTTCGATGAAGCCCGGGGTCACGCCATAATGCGTCATTTGACTGGTCGAGTCTGTGACAACGCCTTCAGCTTCGTACCGGGTGGCGGGCAGAAGACCGGGTAGTACCTGGGGAACACCCGCCACGTGCTCCACGCCCGCGACGCCACGGAGCTCGTTCTTTAACATCGGAAATCCATCGCCATCCAGAACGATAATCTGTTCCTGATCGAAGCCAAGGTCTTTGCTCTGCAGGTGATTGAGTTGGAGGAGTACGATCATCATACCAGTCAGGAAAAAGGTCGAGACCATGAATTGAAACACGATCAGTCCCTTTCTCACGAACGCGTTGGACATGCGAAGATTGCCTGACCCTTTTAATGAACTGACCGGTTTTAATCGCGATAAAAACAGCGCCGGATATGAGCCGGCACAAAAACTTATGAGGAATACAACCAACGCACATCCGCCGAGGAATTGAGGCGTGAGCGCTTCGGTCAACTGGATCGACTTGCCGGCAAAAATGTTGAAAGCGGGCATCACCAGGCTTACAAGGGAGATTGCGAGCACAAGGGCGATCACGCTCGTGAGAAGCGCTTCCCCGAAGAATTGCTCGATCAGCTGACGTTTCATGGCGCCCAGAGTTTTTCTCATGCCCACTTCCTTGGTGCGCGTGGTGGCGCGGGCTGTATTGAGATTGGTGAAATTGATTCCGGCTAAAATGAGAATGAAAAGCGCGGCTGTTCCTAAAATGTACAAGTACGAAATGTTGCCGCCTGGCCTGAACTCTCCCTTTAAGTTCGAATGCAAATGGATACTTCCCAGCGATTGTACTGCGGCGGTTGCCGATGAATCGGGTGCATGGGTTTTATAGTAGTCGCGGACCGCGTCGCTTAACTCGTGCGGTGTGGCTTCGCTCCTGGCCAGGATGTAAGTATAAAATGCGGGCATGTCCCATCGCTGGTCGAGCCCGGGACCCATCACAAATTGCAGGGTGGAAAAAGAGATCAGAAAGTCGAACTGCAGGTGCGAATTATGGGGAACATTGTCGATGATACCGGTGACGGTGAGTTCATTTCCCCAGAACTTCATTTGTTCTCCGACGGGGTCCTTGTCTCCGAAGTATTTGCCTGCGGCGGACCGGGTAAGGACAATCGAGTTTTTTTCTGTCAGCGCTGTTGCCGGATTACCTTCTATCAGTGGCCATGTGAAGACGGAGAAAACACCCGGGTCGGCAAACACGACCCCGGATTCCACAAAAACAATATCGTTATGCCGCATCTTTGCGGGTGCAAAAACAGGCCAGAAACGTGTGGCGTGCTCGACCAGGTGCGGGTACGTTGTAACCAGTCCCGGAGCCATCGCGGCGGGCATCTTTGCCCAGTCCTCTGACACGATCCTGTGAATCCGGTGAGCATTGGCGTGATAGCGATCATAATTCAATTCATCGATGATGTACAAGCCGATCAGCAAACAGCTGGCGATCCCGGCAGCCAATCCGCCAATGTTAATGATTGAATGGGTCTTACTTTTCAAAAGGTTTCTCCATCCGATCGTGAAATAACTT
>DASPNN010000123.1:0-3540 GCA_035626495.1 Chryseosolibacter sp. | reverse complement strand
GTCCTTCAGTTGATGTGCGTTGGCGCCCCACCCGTAAATATCGAATTGCACGTCAAGTCTTTCATCAAGGCACATACGGGCAACATCGGCGATCAGGGTTGGATGCTGAAACTTGCCGAGGTTACCGTGAAATACGATCCGAAAGGGTTTATCGACCTTAAGGTTGACAGGCAGGAAGCCGTCGGCGTAGCCATTTCTCACGAGCCATACGTCGACGATGCCTTTTGTTTTGGATTCGATCTTTTCCTTGATCCGCCCTGTAACGGTCGTAATAAGCATGGAATTTTTGTACATCATCTGCTCACACTTGCGCAAAAAAACGGCGAGTAGCCCGTTGGGAGCCATAAGTCCTTCCTCGAAGTAGACTTCCGGATATTCGTCGCGGATGTCAATGACGTATTTTTTGCGCCGGAGCACCAAAGCCAGGGTAGCGAAGACCGCCATTGTAAAAGGGGGCGAGGTTACGATGTAGTAATCGTGGTTTGAAAAGAGGAGGCGCACAAAGGTTTCAAAGCTAAACAGCAGTTCTTTCAACAGCCTCCAGTATACCGGATCTTTATTTGAGGCAGGCGTCAAAACGTTTGTACGGATATTGTATCCGCGTGTCTGTTTCGATTTTTTTGATGTATATACCGTTACATCAAAATCATGCTCTCTCAGTGCGTTAGCCAGGTGGACCATCCGGATGGCCACTGCCTTATTATCGGGTGGAAAGAAGTCTGCTACAATAGCGATATCGATCTTTTTCATAACACTCTAAAAGGTACCCCGGGCGGCTAATCCTTGCGCCAGCTACCGGGGGTCTAATTTCACAAGCCGTCATTCAAAGCGGCCTTGTCCATTAAAATTTGACGTCGCAAAGATGGCAAACAAAATCGTTTTCTTTTGTTGTAATTGCCCTAAAACTGTCTTAAAGCCCGGCGGCCGGCCGCTGATTTTGGCTGGTTCTTTAATTTTTCGGCAAATGGAGTGCCTGTTTTTTTTCGGGTCAATGGATATTGCCGTCTCAATTGGCGCCAGGCCTCCCCGGATCCCTACCGTCCGTGAAAATTCTCCAAGGAGAAATTAAGGAACACAATCCCTTATGATCTGGATCGCGCAGTTCCGACGAGGCCAACGCTGGCACCCAGCATACCACATGCGTGCATTTTGCTACGGTTGGCATTGTAAAAAAGGCCAATGCTTATCCCTTTTATTAGCTGTGAACCACGCCCTTTCCTCTCAGACTATTTAAGGATTTCTTGAGAAAGCGGAAAAGATTTCTTTGATTTGGATAATCGCGATATGTTTTATTGGGTAATGTCATGATCTTCTCGAACTCCGACTCGTTCATATTGAATTTCTTAATAACATAAGCTTTGTCTTCTTGTTCAAGATCTGCCGGATAGGGTGGTTTTTTCAATTCCAGCAAGGCCTGGTCGCGTGTTACTTGCCCAGAAAGAATGAGCGTGGACAAGTGCGCTTTCCTTTTATCGATGCTGAATTTCTTGGGTAGGATGTACCCCTGAAAGAAACGCGTATAGATAGATTCATAATGTTTACCTCCGTAATACTTCCACCCTAATTCATCCACGAGGTATTTCATCGCCTCTTCCTTTTTATAGTGCATGTAGTTCAGTACCGACACGATCCGAATCCTTTTGACAAAAGCATAGTAAAAATATTTCGCGATTGTTATGTTGGGATAATTCCGAAGCTTAAGACCCGGCGCAAACCGTTTCAGGATTTTTGTGATGTAGAACCAGTCGAGGTGGCCATATGACCATGTCTCGGGCATTATGGACTCCGTTTCGAAGTTGTTTCCATAAATAATATATTTGATATTCTTCGCGCTCGCCACGTGAAAAAGTAAGGAATAAATGGCGTGATCCGTCGGTATTTCCAGGTCTGGAGTGGATGACTTTAAAAATGCGATCTGCATCGCCTTGAATTCTTCCCAATCAAGCACATGGGTATAAAGGTCGATGCCGAGTTTATTGAGAGCATTTTCGATATTTTTGTAAGAGAGTTCGGAATTCCAGCCGTTGTCAAGATGAACCGCCAGCGGTCTAAGACCCCATTTCTTGGTCAGATACGCAACGTAGGTGCTATCTACACCACCGCTGATACCGATCAGACAGTCATACTCGCTTCCTTTTCCGGTTTCTTTGATGCTCTGGATGATGGCCTCAAGTTTCGATGGGTCATGCTTGAAAATCCGGAGCTTTGCGCGCTGTTCATATTCATGTACATAATTGCAAACGCCATTTTCATCGAACATAATATCGGGATCGGCGATGGTGTCCATCACGGTCCTTGAGCATATTCTATATTGATTTTCCATTAAGGCTTTCGTAAAGAATTTCAACTATTTTTTCAGCCGTCTTACCCTCGCCGTAAAGGTCCTTTCGGAACGCGATTTTTTTGGACACGAAGTCATTTTTCGCTGCAATGATACGGTCAGCGTCCACTCCCACAACTTTATTATAGCCTTCCGTGACCAGTTCCGACCATTCTGTCTCATCGCGCCTAGTGATACAAGGGCGGTCGAAAAAATAGGCTTCTTTCTGCAGACCCCCGCTGTCAGTGATCACGATGGAGCAGCGCTTCAGCAGGTATACCATTTCCAGATAACCGACTGGCTCAACCAATATCACAGACGGCGACAGCCTAACATCCATCGCCGACAATCTTCCCTTTGTCCGCGGGTGAAGCGGTAAAACAATCGGCAAATCTACGGAAATTTCATTTAGCGCCTCAAGAATTGACCTAAGCCGGTCCGGGTCATCGGTATTTTCCGCTCTGTGGATCGTGGAGAGGACGAATTTCTCGGGCACATGAAAAGAGGGTTGGCGTTCCAGCGGACTGTAAAAATAGGCAACGTCTTTCATAATATCCCCTACCTCAAAAACACCCGAGTCAAAATTCAAGAAGCCTTCCTTGGTCAGATTGTCAACCGCCTGTTTTCCCGGGCAAAATAGAAAATCCGAAATCCGGTCGGCGACTATCCGATTGATCTCCTCAGGCATGGCCATATTAAAGCTTCGCAGACCAGCTTCGACGTGCGCAATTTTCATATGAAGTTTCTTTGCCGCAATGGCACCAGCCAGCGTCGAGTTTGTATCCCCATAAACTAATACCACATCAGGTTTGTCCGTCAACAATACTTTCTCGATTGCCTCAATCATTCGACCTGTCATTTCACCATGAAACTTGCTGCTGATTTGAAGAAAGTGATCAGGTTCTGGTATTTGCATTTGTTCGAAAAAGACATCGCTCATGTTTGAATCATAGTGTTGCCCGGTATGAATGATAATCTCTTTGAATTGTGGGTTCTTGCGAATCACCCTGCTCAGTGCTGCCGCTTTAATAAACTGTGGTCGTGCTCCCAGTATTGTCGCAATTTTCATTGTCATTGTTGGTAAGGTTAAAATGCGCGGTCAAAAAGCCTGCAATTTTAATCAAGTTGTCACAGTTATTCAAAACTACTGTCTTTGTCTTCCAAGAAAGTTAGCATTGCTTAGGGAAATTTGACGCAACCGCAGGGCAAATGGAACCCGC
>DASPNN010000122.1:0-2751 GCA_035626495.1 Chryseosolibacter sp. | reverse complement strand
TGAGATCGCGAAGGACCTCATTGAGCAGATCGCTTTCGAAGCGCGCAAGAGCGAATATGTCGACGCCAAAAGCGGCGTGTCGGCGCGCCTGACCATTTCCGCTTACGAAAACCTGGTCGCGGCTGCGGAGCGACGAAGTATTCTGAACCGGGAGAAAACGGCGTCAATCCGTGTTGCAGATTTCATCGGCGTGATACCTGCAATCACCGGAAAAGTAGAACTCGTGTATGAAGGCGAGCAGGAAGGTCCCAACATAGTGGCTCAGAATCTGGTTGGCAAAGCCATTCGAAGCCAGTTTGTCAGCTATTTTCCCGACCCGGAAAAATTCCGCAAGCAAAAAGAAAAGAGCCCATATAAAAAGATCACTGACTGGTTCGGCGACGGAAACACTGTCGACCTGTTGCACGACATGCCTCAATCCGATTTTGAAAAGGCGATGCAAAAGGTGCCCGGACTCACCGAGTTGATTGCAGATCACAAGGCGAAGGACGATGCCACAAAACTTTTCCTGATGGAATTCGCCTTGCACGGCCTGGCCGAATATAGCCTCATCAGTAAACACAATCTTACAGCGGGTCTGCAATTTAAAGATCTATTGAGTGGCATGTTCACATTACCGAGGCCGGATGAAGACCAGGATGACGACGAAGCCCTCGGTGGTAGCTTCAAAAGATGATCCAGCGAGATGAACAAGCCGCAGGAAGAATTTTCATACAATTTACGGCTGGTTCAGGATCTGAAAAAACTGATGCAGCAGGGGGAAGGCGCTTATCTTGAGTTCAAACGCAAGGCCACGGATCCCGACAAAATCGTTCGGGAAATGATCGCCTTCGCCAACACGGGCGGCGGAATCCTGTTGCTGGGCGTCGGCGATGACCGGTCGATGCCCGGATTGAAGTACCCTGAAGGTGAATCGCATGTCGTACGCGAGGCCCTTAAGAAATGTCGCCCTGCATTGACAATTAAAGAGCGTTTCATTCCCATTGGAAATTCGCGCACAATCATTGAATACCGGATCCCCGAGAGCAAAAACAAACCGCATTATCAGGTTACTGGCGAGCAGCGGGAATCGTTCGTTCGCGTGAACGACCAAAGCATTAAGGCGAGCAAGGAGATACGCGAGATCGTGAAACGGATCCAACAGAAAAAAGACGTGCGTTTCTATTATGGGGAACATGAAAAATTTCTGATGTCCTATCTCGAAGAGCACAAAGTCATCACGCTGAAAAAATTCATCGAACTCCGCAACGTCAAACCGGCGTATGCTTCAAAGAAAATGATCCTGCTTGTCCTTGCCGATGTTTTGACTATTACCCCGCATGAGAAGGGCGACTTGTACTCGCTCGCGTTTGGAAAAGATTAGGAAAAAATTATGTAATAAAAAAGTGGTGAGCTATCCTTCTGTTTGATTACATTTAGTGAACCAAGTTCTTTGTGAGTATGTCTAAAAACAAGAAGGAGAAGAAGATCTTCGTACTGGACACATCTGTAATTATTTATGAACACAACTCCATCCTTAATTTCGACGAACATGATGTAGGCATCCCCATCACGGTTCTGGAAGAACTTGACAATTTCAAAAAAGGCAACGATACAAAAAATTTCGAAGCGCGCGAATTCATTCGCCTCATCGACAAGCTCGCTAAAGACAGCCTGCTCCACCAATGGAACCCCATCAATGGCAAAGGGAAAGGCAGCTTTAAGGTCCTGATGGATACTAAGAGCACCGTCGACGCGAACAAAGTCTTTAATGAATCAAAAGCGGATCACCGGATTCTAAACGCGGCCCTGCAGTTGCAACATGATGAAAAGGGCAAACGTGTCATCCTCGTCTCCAAAGATGTCAACCTGAGGCTGAAAGCCAAATCACTCGGACTCCAGGCCGAAGATTATACAACGGGTAAGGTGCAAAATATTTCTTCTCTTTACACCGGTAAAACAATTATCGAAGACGCTGATCCGAGCATCATCAATTTGCTTTACGAAAAAGGATACTGTGAGCCACATGAACTCCTTGGTAAAACTCCGCCGGAAAAAAACCATTACTATATCTTCCGCAGTGGAAAAAAATCAGCGCTTGCCTATTTCAATCCGTTCAATGGTATGCTCGAGCACGTCGAAAAGCGGCTCGTTTATGGTGTGAAACCCCGAAACGCCGAACAGACATTTGCGATACATGCGGCTTTGAAACCGGAGATCAAACTGGTGTCCATCCAAGGCGTCGCCGGAACGGGGAAGACACTGCTCGCACTCGCAGCAGCACTCGAGCAAAAAAGGGAATACAAGCAAATTTATCTGGCCCGGCCGATCGTACCCCTTAGCAACAAGGACATCGGCTACCTGCCCGGTGATATCAAGTCGAAAGTGAACCCGTACATGGAACCCCTGTGGGACAATTTGAAATTTATCCAGAACCAGTACAGCGAAACCGATAAGGAATATTCGAAGATCACCGAAATGGTGAATCAGGAAAAACTCGTGATCACGCCGTTGGCATACATTCGCGGTCGCAGCCTTTCGAACATTTGCTTTATCGTGGATGAGGCACAGAACCTCACGCCACACGAAGTGAAGACAATTATCACGCGCGCTGGGGAAAACACGAAAATTATTTTTACCGGTGACATTTATCAGATCGATACGCCATACCTCGATTCACAAAGTAACGGCTTGTCAACGCTCATTGACCGTCTGAAAGACCACGAGCTCTACGCCCACATCACTCTGGAAAAGGGTGAGCGTTCTGAACTC
>DASPNN010000121.1:0-2034 GCA_035626495.1 Chryseosolibacter sp. | reverse complement strand
AATATTGTGTCGCAGATCCTCCGTTAGGACCACCGGGATTAATGCTCACCATCAGCACCCATTTTCCTGCGCGCTCGCCTTCTACCGGAAGGAGCGCAAGCTCGGGGCATTCCCAGACTCCGCCGTGCGCCCCGTACGCCTTGCCGAACTCGCTCAGCTTTGACCATTCCTTCAGATTGGAAGAAGCATACAAGTCAACGTGATCACCCGCCGCCAGCGCCATGATCCATTTTTCCGAGTCGTCATGCCAAAGGATTTTTGGATCGCGGAAATCCTTCACGCCGGGATTTCTGATCACCGGGTTTTTGTCGTATTTCCTCCATGTCTTCGCACCGTCGGTGCTGTATGCCAGGCCTTGCGACTGGTAATCCGTTCTGCCGCTTTTTTCCTTTTCCAAAGAGTGGTAGGTGAACAGCGCGACGATTGGCGGATTCTCCTTCGTGCCAAGACCGGAAGTATTGTTGACATCGACAACGGAATTTCCCGAAAAGATTAACCCGAGTGAATCGGGGTATAGCGCAATGGGAAGCTGCGTCCAGTGTACCAGGTCGCTGCTTACGGCATGTCCCCAGTGCATGGGGCCCCAGACAGTGCTGTCGGGGTAGTGCTGATAAAAGAGATGATATTCACCGTTATGGTATACCATGCCATTCGGATCGTTCATCCACTTTTCCTCGGGCGAGAAATGTACCTGCAACCGGTGTGGCTCCCTATACAGGGTGTCAATTGTGTCAGCAACGGTGTTTTCATGGCTGCGGCATGAGCCCAACAGCAGGATGGCAATGATGAATCCAAAAATGTCTTTCATTCTAATGGTGTTTAATAACGATCTTCTCGCAGTAGGTTTTGCCTGCGGGGATCATGCATTACTAAATGTCCGTGATGCCAAATTTACGGGTATTTTAATAAAGGTTCTTTCAGGGTCCACAGCAACGACGAAGGGTCATGCAAGGCAACATGGTGAATGAATTGATTTCCCCCGAGAGGATGATCACGTCAAGGTGCGACGAACCCGGGATCAACAAGACGAGAACTTTGGTTGACAATCGTCGCCCACTTTTTTGGACAGTCACGCGGTCGTGCTACCTCGTCGATCAGACCACTTAATGTGCCAGTAGACCAGAAGTTTGAGATACCGGCGACGCCTTCGGTTATCGTGAGCATGCCACAACCCGGTTAAGAGTTCGCAATTGTTTGGGTTGGAGACTATTGCCTCGGCGAGAGCAGGTTTCGTTGGCGCGCTCTCTGTGAAAGCCATCTATTTCGGGGGGCAGTCATTATTTTCCAGGGCCAGAAAAAGAAGGTATGAGCGCAAGGGCCCATACCTTAGAACAAACCAACCAAAATTTTTATCAGAACCTGTACGACACTTTCGCCATCCAGTTTACGCCTTCCCGTCGAAGGTCTGCCGCGCGAATCGCGCCGGCTTCGTTATAATTTTCCGAATCCGTCAGATTGTATCCAGATAGCTGGATATCAAGCCCCGGGGCAAAAGCGAGATCGTGGAACCGCAAAGAAGCGTTGATCAGGACTCGTGCCGGAATATTTTCGCGGTTGTCGAGGCCGACTATGTTTCCGGTGGTTTTCGATGATCCTGGTATGATCTCGAAGGATTTCTGATCGGTCCGGATACGTTCGCCGGCATAATTGCCGGACAGGCCCGCGCTGATGTTTTTCGTCAACGAGTATTGGATACCGGCATTGCCGATGCACTCCGGCATGCCGCCGGGGTGGAAGTCCGTTTGCTCATAGCGCACCCGTTCGCCGGAGGATTCCAGGATCGCGCTGATCGTGTCGTGCGTTACGTCTGCCACGTGCTGGAAAGTAAAATTCACAAAGCCGGCCAGGCGGTCCGAATATTTGTATCGCAACGACGCCTCGATTCCGCTCGATTCGATCCTGCCGATGTTCGCATACTGTCGCGCGAAGCCTGTCGACGACGCAGCGCGCAATTGGATGTTGTTTTTGACACTGGCATTGAAATAGGTGATCGTCGTTTCCGTATTCTTTCCTGTCTTGTATCCGGCGACGAAT
>DASPNN010000120.1:0-3143 GCA_035626495.1 Chryseosolibacter sp. | reverse complement strand
TTGAAAATGAGTTAATCACCGGCTATTCGATAACGCTGGGAATAGAACACTACCAGCGGCTAAATAATGCTAGATTTTATATAGTCGATTGACGGCAAATTTCTAAAATTATGGTCACGAACCGGGAGTCCAGCGTAATCCTATACTTTAACAAGGAACAAGGAGCTAATGATCAGAGAAATGTGTAGTTAAATAAGAAGAAGTTAAAGGCATTATCGTGATGATTAATCAAAGTGAATTTAAGGAAAGGCTATCCAGGCTAGTAACAAAACGGACAAAAAGTGTGAACGCAGGGGGCTGCACCGGTTCCATTTTTGCGCTGGATTTTTCCGATCAAACGGTTGACCGAGCCGATGAAAAAAACGTCACAGACGATTGTCTTATGGTCAAATGTTCCTGGCGATTAGACGACATCAAGCATGTTCGTCCGGTGACAGGGTGGCAGGAAGACAGTGATGAGCAAGGTGTAATGACCCTCCGGTTGAAATCTTTGATCAACGATATTGTTAATAAGGTCGAAATCTCGCCGTTTAATGACCTGGAGATTTTTTTTGAAAGTGGGAAGAGACTTTTTGTGTTTTGCGACATGACTCCATACGTGGAAGGGGATTTCAACTGGTTCCTAAAAACGAGTGAAGGTATTTACGCAGTAAACCTGAACCTAAAATGCATTTTTGAAAGGAATCAGAATTAGGTAACATTCACAGAATGTTTAAAACTGGCATGAGAGAACGGTATACATCGCGCGGTGTGTCAGCAACATTGCATTCAAATAATTAGCGCTAGTAGCCTCAAAACAAGGATCAATTGCCCGGGCAATCCCACGATAACTTTATCGCTCAGGCGTTTGTGGAAGAAACAATGAGTAATAACATGAAGAATTTCGAAATTAACACCCGTGTTCACTTAACTTTAGCGAACCTGGCGTAGGTAATAAAGAAACAATTGCGCAGCCATTCACGCGTAAGATGATTTTTTATTCTTGGTGAAAAGACGCTATGATTTATGCATATATGCAAAATGCGGACTTCCAATATTGGAAAACTAGGCTAAAGGAAGTCGAGGCTAGACTAGTGCAGTTCTGCAAAGAGAACAATCTCCTTATTTTTAGGGATCGATACTATCATGAAACCCTGGCAATTAACATAAACACACTGGAAGATCAGCCCGGCGGCAACATTTGTCTTGAGTTTATCGACCGAAAGGGCCCTGTTAGTTTTCGGTTCGCCTTAATAAAAACCCATGATCTCGGCAGGTTCCGACATTTTTCGAAACGAACTCTTATTGCCGAATGCTCCCTAGATTACTTCGAGAAGGACAGCGAAGCGCTGCTACAGGAAGCGCTTGATATCTACAAAACGATCAGAATTGATCAACTGACATCACGAATAGAACTACCTCCCACGTACTAGTGCCAGCATCAACCTGCCTCAGCGAGTGCCACAAATAATTTTACACTTTGACGCTCCGATTAAGGAGCATGGCAGTAAGCCCTTCCTGTGAAACGGCGGGCGGCATGGTAGTCCCGCATTACCCACCGGCGCCGGCGCGTCTGATAGGGAACTTGACCCGTCCAAAGTTGGCGTTTGATCTTTTTGTATTTTTGGGAGAAGAAGGTATGCCAGCCGCTGCTGCCGAGGCGTACGAATCGGCCCGACAGAATTATCTAAGCCAAAAGCGCTTAAAGACTTTTTCAGAAACGCTAGAATGAAATATTTTACTTTCGGTGCTGGACTTCTGTTTGTCATATTTGCACTTAGTAGTTGCTCCAAAGACAAGGCTGGCAGCCATGCCAATGACTACGCCGATACAACCAAAGAAACATACGAGCCTGATACAGTCGGATTACGCATATCGGCTCTATTATACTATGAACGTGATATGTATCAGGAGGCTTATGAAGCATATGGTCTATTGCTGAAACATGATTCTCTCGACGGCCAAAGTTATTATCGCCGCGGTTATTCACTCATGCAGTTAAACCGCCATGGAGCGTCAATTCCAGACTTCCTAAAGGCAGCCGAGCTCGGTTATGAGGCCTGTTCAGCATATCACTCATTAGCGCTTATTTACGCGTTCATTTTACCAAATGATTCGTTAGCATTCGAATATTGTCAGAGGTGCTTGCAGATTGATCGCAATGACAAAGACGTCAACTTATTGCTTAAACAACTAAACCGCCGGCGGCCCAAGGACCAAGGCACTAAGACTAAGGATGCTACCGTATAAATGTTTTTTCTTCACAATCTGTAATTTAGTACGGTTTGTGGGGTGGACAAGGAAATCGGATTAAGATAAATCCACGGCGTGTTTCCGAATGAGCGGCTCGTTCGCTGCAACGGGGATCGTGGTTGGTGGCGTGCGACTTCAGCGCCTTGCACTTCGTTGTAAGGGGATCCTTGGCGGCTTGCGCACATCCCTGCCCAGGCTCAGGAGAGCAGGTCTCAGGGGGCGTGCGTCGAGCCGCGGAACTCAATCGACGCGCAGCACTTTGCCCCACGCTTCCTGAGCCCGGGTCGGCTTGGCGCGCAGATGCGAAGGATCTCCCAAAAGAACTGGGTTAGTCGACTCGGCTATTTACGGAGAGAACGATGTAAAAAAATATGAGTACTTTTTTACTAGTGCTTAGATTGCAAGACTACGAGAGATTAAAAACGATCTGAGCAGCTGGACAAATTGAAAGTTCTAATTATGAAAAATTTGATCTTTGCATTTGTAATTTTGATTTCTTGTTCACCGGAAAGAGACAGCCTGACGATTGAGGATTATTCGCTATTCAAGAAGTCTGAGTTGTGGGAACTAGCGAAAGCTGTTGACAATAATGATCTTCAAGAAATAAAGGAACGACTCGACGCAGGCGGCCTCAACCTGGATTTGCAAGAGCCGAAGTTCGGAGCTACTTTACTGATGGTTGCGATCGTGAACGAAGATTATGAAGCGTGCAAATATTTACTTGAGGGGGGGGCAAGTGCTGAAATTCATGACACGTTCAGCGGCGCCACTCCACTGATATATGCGTCAGAAATTAACTCTAACCCCGGTAACATTGAGTTTATTAGGATTCTGCTGAAAGCTGGGGCGAATCCTAACACTGTCGAAAAAGGTGATAGAAAAAAGGGAAATTCAATCCGTTACAGTCCGTT
>DASPNN010000119.1:0-2356 GCA_035626495.1 Chryseosolibacter sp. | reverse complement strand
AAACAAATTGTGTATACCGATTATATTATTCTCGCGACTGGTAGCCGTCCGCGTTATTTGCCCGAGCTACCCATCGATGAGAAGGTTGTCATGACCAGTGAGGGAATTGAGCAGATGCATGATTTCCCGGAAAGCATGGTGATTGTCGGTGCCGGGGTTATCGGCTGCGAATATGCAACGATCTTTTCAGGTTTTGGAAAAACGAAAGTACACCTCATTGACAAAGGCGACCGCATTCTTCCGTTCGAGGATGAAGACGTTGTCAAGGTCATTGAACGGAATATGGAGAATAGTGGGGTGCTGATCCACCGTAACTCAAAACTCATCCGTATGGTGACAAAAAATGGCCGCGTGGAATATGAGCTGGAATATACCGATGGCACGAAAGCGGTGTTCAACGTTGAAAAAGCATTGGTCGCAGTGGGGCGCACTCCAAACTATGAAGACCTGTGGGATTCGCAGGTTCCAATCAACATCACAAAACGCGGAATCGAGGACAACGACACGCAGACTAATGTGAGCAATATTTATGCGGTTGGTGACATCACCGCCGATATTTCTCTTGTAAACGTCGGGGAACTTGAGGGCCGTTACGCCGTGGAAAAGATTTTTGGAAACCCTGCCAAGAAGCTCGTATATGAGAACATTAGTACCATCATGTTTCTTAATCCTGAGGTGGCGGGAGTCGGTTTGAACGAGATCAGCGCCCGGGAGAAAGGCATCGATTATAAGGTTGTCACCCTCGACTACAGCTGTATTCCAAGGGCAATCGCGAAACGGAACACGCAAGGTTTTATTAAACTTCTCGTGTCGAATGACGAGGAAATGAAGATCCTTGGCCTTAAGATTATCGGCAACCAGGCGTCGAGCGCGATGCAGGCCGTGGCGTTGCTCATCTCAATGCACAAAGGCATCGAGGAGCTTGCCGAATGCGTACACCCACACCCATCCATCACGGAAGGTATTCAGGAGTGTGTGCGGATGCTGCTGGGAAAATCATTGTTCAAACCCGATGCGCTTAAAGGCAAGCTGTCGTGCCGGACGAGTACAAGTGGGGTTTACCAAGACATCAGGTTCTAAAATCACCGATATGTTAAGAATTACATTGTTCCTGGTTGCATGTGCGTTTGCCGTTTCCGGCAATTCGCAGAATATCCCGGATCTGCCCGATCTAAAGAAATTAAAGTTGAAGAAGAAGCCGCAGTATCACGAAGTCGACTTCGAGGAGATGATGCGCCGGTATTTTCACAAGGAATCGAGTCACACGCTGGAAGGAATTTATTCCGTCTCGTGTGTGATTACTAAGACGAAGCGTGTATTTCTTTCGAAACGGGAACGGACGCGCATCATCGAACGAAAAGATAATTATGCGCGTGTGGCAATTCTCAAAGACTGGCCGGGAGCCAAGCGCGATTTTATTGAAGTATCGCTCAGTTACCGCGATGCAAAAAAATATCCCATCATGGGCGATTTTAACATGCTCTCGGAGGGTCATGGCTATATATACAACCACATTGAACCCAATGGCTCGATCATTGCATTTTCGATGCTGAACGAGTCGGCAGAATTGCTGGAGGGCGAATTTGCAGAAATGAAACGCCACACAACCATTCGCTATAAGTTGTCCTATCTGAAAATTTATCCCAAGAACACTTCATTGGTGGTCACAGATCAGTGACCTAATCACTTTTCGTGGCGTTTTCTCAATACCTCGACAACGTCCGACAGTTCGTGGCCTTTTGCCGTCAAAAGTACAAGGAAGTGAAACAGCAGGTCCGCGGATTCATTCAGGAAAAGATCTGCGTTTTCGTCTTTGGCTTCGATGATCAGTTCTACCGCTTCTTCACCGACTTTTTGGGCAATCTTATTGATACCCGACTGCAACAGTGACGTTGTATAGGAACCTTCTTTGGGGTTCTCCTTCCTCTGCCGGATGATGGCTTCAAGTGCGTGGAGGTCCCACTTGGCGTTTTTTTCCTGGAAGCAGGTATCTGCGCCCGTGTGGCAAACAGGTCCCCGTGGACGGGCCTTTACCAGGATTGTGTCGCTGTCGCAATCGACCAGAACCGACGCCAGCTCCAGAAAGTTGCCGGACGTTTCGCCTTTGGTCCACAATCGTTTCTTTGTCCGGCTGTAAAAAGTGACCCGCTTTTCCGCAAGCGTTTTACTCAGGGCTTCTTCGTTCATGAACCCGAGCATCAGCACCACCTTGGTGTGCTCGTCCTGAACTATGCAGGGTATGAGTCCCTGGTGTTTGGTGAAGTCTATAGTCTTCGTGGTTTCCATAATTTTCTAGGTCCTGACCGTGATGCCCCGGTCATGCAAAAATGTTTTCAACACGGGGATCCGCACTTCG
>DASPNN010000118.1:0-4218 GCA_035626495.1 Chryseosolibacter sp. | reverse complement strand
CACCCGGGATGGCATCCCCTTCATAACGACCGGAGCGTATGTCGTGTAGATCCGCGCATTCACAAACTGCACCGGTTTTGAAATATAGCTCAGATTTCCGGTCTTTAAGATAAGCGGCTCCGTATCGGGCTTTCGCAACTGGAATAAAGCCACAGCCTTCGAGATTGTGATGTGGTCGGTATTTCTGGGATGCTCCTCGTCATCCTGAGCAAACACCGTCGTTGCACAGACAATAAAAATTGCCGCCAGGTTAATGAGCTTTTTCATTCAGAGCGAAATCGGGGCGAAGAAACAAAACTGATTTGATTTTATAAACAATCAATGATCAATTCGGCTCCGCCTTTTTGTAAAAGGTAGACAATGATGAAAAAGTTCACTATTTGATTCAATAACCCTTGTGTGCCAAGACACACATCTATCTGCCGAGGAGTCGGAATGGAAAAAGCAGAATCGCGGTGATGAGCCTGAACACCAGGTCAATTGACAGACCAACAATACGGAATGGCAAAAGGAGTAGCCAGAGGATAGGAAATAAGATGATCGCCAGCAGGGCCAAGGGCCAGCATACGAACACCAAGAGCAGCCAAAGACAAAGTCCGATGAAAGTTCTCATTGGTATCGGCGAGTGCAAAGAGCTCGCCAAAAGAAAAAACCTCTCCTGGGCTTACAGTGACATACTGGGCCAGAACGCCGCATTCAAAATTGTACACCTCCGTGTTCGCGGCTGTACACTTATCTGAAACGGATCTCGTACACTTTCCATTTGCCCGCGTGTGGGATGAATACGATTTCGCTCAGTACGCTACTTGCAGGGAACTTGTAAACTGTGGTGACGTCGTTGCGCTTGTTGTAGATTCGTTGTTCGGGTACCTCCTGCGCTTTTTCTCTTTCGAATGCATACCACACACTTCCCGTCTCTCCGAGCAGGTGCCGTACAAGGTCGCTGTTCGGGTTGGCGAATTCACGACGTGCCCCCGTTGTGAAACGAATGACCTTCCCCTGGTGGTAGAACTCCACATCCGGTGCAATACTCATCAACAAGCTGTCGATATTCCTTGACAGGATCGCATTTTTAAATGGCGTCAGGTCCGGGAGATTGGCGTGGGGCTTCTGTTCAAGGATCCTGCCATAGATCTGGATCCCGTATAGTGTGTTCAGGTTGCGGTTGATGTCAAAGCTATAGTTCTTATGATCGTAATACTCGATGATCAGCGGCGGGTCGTCCACCAGCTCGGTTCTCGTCGAGGTACCGAAGACTTTGTCCACATTTTCTTTTTTCGCCCCAAGCTTGAGGCCTTTGAATGGATACATTTCATCGAACTTGTCGCCATTAAGCTGAATCGAGTAAATGCGCGTGGTGTCCCATTTGGGATATTTGAATAGGGCATATACTGAGGTGTCAGGCGTCAGCGCGTGGAACTCATAAAGCCAGCCCTCGTCCGAAATTCGCTTTTCGAAGGGCTTTCCAAACTCATGATGTACAGTGTTCCTATACTGACCGAGTAAAAAACCGGCCAGTTCTATTTCCCCGTCCATTCCCTGGGCGAAGAATACCCGGGGTGCAAAAAACAGGAGCACGAAAAAAAATGGTTTCATTACGAAAAGTTTTATAATGTAAACGTGCGTGGGTGTCCATTATTACGGGATACTTAACAGTGAAAAATCAGGGCTCTGTCTGCTGCTTCTTTCCTTTCTGTCACCTCTGTGAGCAGCGTTCACGTTGCAATATTAAGATGTTTCTCTCACGATGGCCATTCATTATTCATTTGAAAGTTACATCTCTGCCAATCTGCCTGGTCGCGAAGGCCGCTGCCACACGTGAAACGACATTTTCACTGTTTTTGTTCAACCGGCTGTTTTCTTACATTTATCAAACCTGTTTTTTCAATGCTTGGATCCAAAACTCTGAATGACAATCCGGATCTGTTTGTCTTCTTACCGCTGCTATATGTCGTTTGGTCGGACGCTTTGCTTACTCCCGGTGAAATCAGCACTGTGGACCGCCTGATTGAGAAACAGGGCTGGCTTTCAAAGGAGGAAAAGGAATTTCTCCGCACGAAGATCGACCCCGCTGACAACCCCTCGCCGGATGAACTTCACCGTTGGCTTGACGAAATCCGGAAGGTGGTTTCGCCCCCTTCTGTGACGGCCCAAAGCCTGACAGATATCGGTTTGAAACTCGCAGCGCTTCACGCACCGAATGGATCCTCCCAAAGACTGGAGAATGCGCGCGTCATGCTTCTCGAAGCGGAATCCGCACTCGGTCTTATCCCGAATGAGACATCATATTTTTTTCAACCAGGAACACGCGCCACGATTACGCAGCAGCAGACCACCCGTTATACATTCGACGTAACGAAACTTGGTAACCTGCTCGATGGCGAGCACGCCGACATCATCGCGCGGGTAAAAAAACTGCTCGCCGATCCCGTGTTCAAATATGTCGACCCCGGCAATCTCGCGGACTATCGATCACAAGTTCTTCAATGGTGCCGTCACCTGGCACAGCAAGGGCTGGGCGCCATCGCCTACCCCCGGACAAGCGGTGGTAAGGAGGATATGGGCGCGTACTTCGCAGTGATTGAGACGCTCAGCTACCACGACCTTAGCCTCGTGGTGAAATTTGGTGTTCAATTCGGCCTTTTCGGGATGAGTATCTACTTTCTGGGAACGGAAAAACATCACACGAAATACCTGCGGGACATTGGCACACTCGCGCTGCCAGGTTGTTTTGCAATGACGGAGACTGGTCATGGATCGAATGTTCGCGGCCTCGAAACCACAGCGACCTACGACCACACCCGGCGTTCGTTTATTATCAACACACCCGGCCCTAACGCCGAAAAGGAATTCATAGGAAACGCTGCGCTTCACGGCCGGATGGCCACAGTCTTCGCGAAACTTTTGATCGAGGGGAAAGATTATGGCGTTACCGCGTTTCTCGTACCCCTCCGCGATGAGGACGGAAGAAATTTACCCGGAATCGCCATCGCCGACTGCGGAAGGAAGATGGGTCTGAATGGTGTTGACAATGGCAAGATCAGCTTCGACAGCGTGGTGATCCCCTATGATAACATGCTGGACCGCTTCGCACGTATCAGTGCCGATGGCAAATTTGAAAGTCCGATCGCAAGTGATAACCGCCGGTTTTTCACCATGCTCGGAACCTTGGTTGGGGGACGTATCGGCATACCGAGGTCGGCTCTCGCCGCCGCAAAAACAGGGCTCACAATTGCACTCCGCTACGGAGATCAGCGCAAGCAATTTGGCCCCGAAGGCGCGACCGAAATACCCATTCTCAATTACCGCACCCATCAGCGCCGCCTGATGCCCCTTCTTGCAAATGCTTACGCGATCCACTTTTCACTTCAATACCTCACGAAACGCTTTCTTGCACGGACCGAGCACGACATCCAGGAGATCGAGGCTCTCGCGGCCGGGCTTAAGGCGTTTGCAACATGGAATACAACGCGTACGCTACAGGAATGCCGCGAGTGTTGCGGCGGCAAAGGATATTTGTCGGAAAATCGTATCGATGCGCTGAAGAATGACACCGAAATTTATACAACATTTGAAGGAGATAATACGGTCCTCATGCAGCTGGTCGCCAAAAGCAGGCTCACCGAATTCAAACAGGAATTTGCAAACATGAATCTCTTCGGCATCCTGAACTACATCGCCGATCAGGCAAAAACGACCATCACCGAAAAAAATCCTGTGGCAGTGAGGAGAACCGACGAAGAGCACCTGCTTGACCTCGATTTTCACCTCAGCGCTTTTAAATACCGTGAACGGGATATTCTGACCTCCGCCGCCCGGCGCCTGAAACGGCATATCGATGACGGAATGGATTCATTCGATGCGTTCAATGTGGTCCAGCATCATCTCGTGCAGGTGGCATTTGCCTTTGTCGAACGCGTTGTCCTCGAACAGTTCATCTTACAGGTGAGCGAAACCGCCGACGAGGGATGCAAGACCATCCTTACGAAGTTGTGCCAGCTATTCGCGCTGTCACAAATCGAAAACAATAAAGCGTGGTACCTCGAGAATGGGTACATGGAGGGCGTGAAGACCAAAGCCATACGGAAGCTGCTCAACCAACTCTGTTGGGAAATCCGCAAGGAAGCCGTGCCGCTTGTCAATGCGTTTAATATCCCGGACCATTTGCTTTCCGCGCCCATCGCGACGGCCATCAGGGGGAAATAGGTGTATTCCTGG
>DASPNN010000117.1:0-5179 GCA_035626495.1 Chryseosolibacter sp. | reverse complement strand
CTTTCATAATACCTGTGGGTTTAACAAGTAAATTTAGAATAATATTATCAAATCCGGGAGGCAGCTAAACCTGCGATAGCGCCGGTCAAAGAAAAAAATCGATCAATAGGTGTTATACTCGCCGCCGAGCGCATAGACCGTAACGATGATCAACACAAGCGCGAGCAGGTTGTAAACAAACATCCGCATATGCTTCTTTTGATCGACGGGCGTCTTTTTCGCGCTGATTCGTGCAATGGTGATCAGGGCAATTGCGACGAGCATCATCGTCAGGTGTTCGACTGCAAAATACCGTAATGCAGGGCTCTTCATTGTCTGGTCATTGAATTGGACGCGATATCCGGCCGACATGCTGACAACATAAAGAATCAATCCGACGAGCAACTGGGTATGGGCGCAAATGAAGAGGAACAGGCCGGCCTTGTCGTGACGCTTCGAAAACGGAACCTTGTTGGCTAGCCCGACCAGGGAAACAATGATCACGATGACCAGCATCAGCAGAATGATATAACGTAAATAAGAATGTGTGATAAGAAGTCCCTGGTACATGAGTTTGAAATTTTGGTTTGAAATTAGCACCCAGAACCGAAACTTCCGAATTCTTTAAAAAGCCGCAAATATTTACTTTTGGACATGTCAAAGCTCCGCTGCTGTTTCCTGATGCTTTGTGTACTTTCGGTGCCCGCTGTAACCGTGGCGCAGGTACTGGCTGAAAGTTCACCTCCCGACACGGTGAAGACTGGCGCCTACGTGATCAGTGTGCACGACATAAACTTCCACGAGAAAGAGTACACGATCCGTTTTTGGTTGTGGTTCCTGTACGACAATGAAGAGTTTGACTTTTCAAAACAGCTCGACATCCCGAATGCAAAAACCATTGAGCCTCCGGAGATCATCATCGATACGCTGGAGGGTAAAACCTGGGTGATCATGAAGATGAAATGTATTATGAAAGAAAGCTGGGATGTGGAAGATTTTCCATTTGACAGGCAACACTTGAAAGTACAGATCGAGAATACGCTTTTTGACAACACAAGCCTTGTATTTCTTCCAGATACTGCCGGAAGCAGATTCGCCGAAGAAGAGGCGATCGATGGCTGGGTCATCCGCAACTTTAAAGTGCGCACCACAAACAATGACTATCAAACCGGGTTTGGCGATTCAAGGCCGGGACATACGGCCTACGATTTCTCCCAGTTCGTGATCGAAATGGACATTGAGCGCAATGCGTGGGGTTTGTTCCTGAAGATCTTCATAGGCATGTACATAGCCTTCCTGATCTCTATGATCAGCTTTACCCCGCACCCGTCGGAGCTCGAGCCGCGTTTTGGGCTGCCGGTGGGTGGTTTGTTTGCCGCAGTCGGTAATAAATACATTATCGATTCGCTTCTTCCCGAAAGCTCATCGTTCACGCTCGTGGATACCCTGCACACGCTAACGTTCCTGAGTATTTTCGGGACGTTGCTCGTTTCGGCGTTCGCATTGCAGCTTTATGACAATGGGAAACCGGAACTTGCATTGAGGGTCAACAGAGTGTTGTCGCGGATCGTTGTATTCGGGTTTATTGCGGCGAATATCATCGCAATCATTTTGGCAATCCGCGAATAACCGTTCGTCAAGAGATCTGTGAATTCCATCAATTGGTTAGGCTATCGAATTCATCTTTTCATACCTTTACCGGGCGGCCATACTCTTTGGGAGCGTCGGCGCTGCGCTAACCTATGCCTGAAGGACATTCTGTCACTTAAGTTTTATTGACTCGTAAATCAACACTTCACAACGATGAAAAATCTGATATCCGTATTTATTTTGACGACGCTGCTCGGATGTACCGAAAAGGAAAATGTTGACAACAAGACGGTCATCCAGTCCGACGACCACGCGTTTACCGTTGATACGGTGAGCACGACCCTGGAAAACCCTTGGGGAATTGCTTTCCTGCCGGATGGTCGCATCCTGGTGACTGAGCGTGAAGGGCGGATCGTCCAGTTCAAGGACGGCAAGCAGCTCGCGGAAGAGATTCAGAATGTTCCTGCGGTCTTCGCCAACGGCCAGGGTGGGTTACTTGACATCAAACTGCATCCCGACTACGAATCAAATGGATGGATCTACCTCACGTATTCGAAGCCCGGACAGGGAGGGGGTGGCACCACGTTGTCGCGCACTAAGCTGGACGGCAACGCGTTTGTTGAGTTCCAGGAGCTGTTCAGCGCCCAGCCATTCACCAATTCCGGGTCGCATTTCGGCTCACGGATAGCCTTTGACGGAAAGGGCTATATTTTCTTTTCATCGGGGGAAAGAGGTGAAATGCAGAATGCGCAGAATCTCGGCAACCATCTTGGCAAAATACTCAGGCTGCATGACGACGGACGTGTGCCGAACGATAATCCATTCGTGAACAAAACCGGTGCAAAACCTGAAATCTGGAGCTACGGCAACAGGAACCCGCAAGGCGTTGTCTACGACGACGCAACGGGGACGTTATGGGCACACGAGCACGGGCCTAAGGGCGGAGATGAGTTAAACAGGATCGAAAAAGGCAAAAATTATGGATGGCCATCGATCACCTATGGCATCAACTACGATGGGAACCCGATTACCGACAAGACCGAGCAGGAAGGCATGGAACAACCGGTCACCTACTGGGTCCCTTCGATCGCGCCGTGCGGGATGGCGATCCTGAAAGGTGATAAATTTCCCGGATGGAAAAGCAATCTGCTAATCGGCGCGCTTGCCTTCAGGCATGTCGCGCGTGTGGTTATCGAGGATGGCAAATACGTTAAGCAGGAAAAACTCCTTGATCAGGTGGCGCGTGTACGCGCAGTGGAAGAAAGTCCGGAAGGATTCATCTACGTGGCAACGGAAGGACCCGGTATGTTGTTGAAGCTGTCACCTGCGGTCAAGGAACCGGGCAGGTGAACCCGGTATGTTGGCCAAGTTTGAGGAGAAGCCGGTGTGGAATTTTACCAGCGACTGCTCGCGCCTCCTCCGCCGGAGGAACCACCGCCCCAGCTGCCGCCGGAAGATCCGCTACTGGAAGAAGATGAAGATTTTTGAATTCTCGCTATCGTATAGCGTCTGACGTTACGGTGACCGCAAAATTTACAGGCGTGGATTTCTTCTCCCGCGCCTTCACTGACCGTCGTTGCCGGCCGGACAACACTGTTGCTAACGCGATAATAGGTCCGCGCCTGACACTTCGGACATGGCTCATACTTCGACCCTCGGTTGGTATAAGTCAATTTATCCGCGGCATTACACGCGCCGCATTTCCAAACGTCGTAATCCACGGAATGGAGTGCCTCTTCCATCAGCTGCGCCTTCGTCAAAAATGCATCGTCGGATTTTTCATCAAGCTTCAGCAATGGCTTTCCGCATTGTTTGCAATCCCGGGGATGATCGCGCAGGAATTGCATTTTGCGTTTATAACCACTGTAAAGGAAAGCAAACGGAATTGGAAAAATAAAGCGCAAGGCACTGAACAAGCCCTGTTCTTGCTGATAAAAATTGTAGAGTGTGCTATACTCCTTCCTGAGCAGCCACCGCCCACTCTCCTGATCGAGATGCCGGCGCCGGATCAGGAAGCTTGCGCCAAGGTAGGCGTACATCCCACCAGCGAACGCGGCGGCTTCATCGGTAACTGAAAGCGCGATCATGAGCACGACCGCAACAACCACATACCATAACAACCAGGTTCCGGCGCGGGGTCGTACCTTCGGTACATCGCCGGCGACGGTGTCATCCAGAAATGACTTGTTTTTCTTCTTGACAAAGTACGCAATGACCACAACGATTATCCAAAACAGAATCAACCACGTCGTGTAGCCATACAACGGAATTTCCTCCTGTGTGGTCGCGGCGCCGGCGAACTCGGCTGGCTCCGCGGTTACGAGGATCCGGCTTACCTCGCGCACGCCTTGGACCATTCCCTCATCATAGCCACCTTCCCGGAAGTGCGGCACCATAAATTCAGTTTGGATCTGTTTACATGTGATATCAGGCAGCACCCCTTCGACACCGTACCCGGTGTGGAAATGGACGGTCCTTTGGTCCTCCACAAACAGAATCAGCAAGCCATCATCGACACCGGCCCTTCCGATCTTCCAATGTCCAAACAGATCCTGAGCGAACGAGAACACATCGGCTTCTCCGATTGAGCTCAATACTACCACGGCCACTTGTGCCCCCGTTTTGGTTTCGACATTTTTCAAAATAGAATCGATGGTGGCCACCGACGAAACCCTGATAATATTGTCGGGATTGGAAACATAGCTGCCCGTTGCAAGTTTGGTGTTGGGCACGGTTTCAACGACGTATGTTTGAGCCTTCAGCCCCAGCGCCACCATTGGTAATGTGGCAAGAAGGATCTTCAACAAATCACGGATGTGCATCTAGTGAAAATAGGAAAAATCGCGCAGTTTTCCAGGATGCCGCACGTGGAAACTATTCGATCAGCATCAGATTGTCGGCAGCTTCGGTCATAAACTTCAATTCCGTGGGCGATAACTTGAAGTTGAGGCTTCCTACATTTTCCCTGACCTGTCTTTCATTTCGCGCGCCGACGAGCACACTGGTGACTGCCGTCTGTCGCAGGGTCCACTGAATTACAATTTGAGAAAGGGTCGCACTGTATTTTTCAGCGATCGGCCTGAACTCATCCAACATGCTGTTGATGCGGTCGCGATTGATCGGGTGATAAAACCGATTCCCGGGTCGGGTGTCGCCGGCGCCAAACTTAAAGTCGCGCGTAATTTTACCAGAGAGCAAACCGCGCTGCAACGGACTGTAGGGCAGAATCGAAATTCCGCGACGTACAGCTTGCGGCACAACCTCTTTCTCGATGGCGCGGTTGACCATGCTGTAGGGAACCTGGTTCGACACTATGTTTATCGTATTCAACGCTTCCTCCACCTGGGCGGCGCTGTAATTGCATACGCCAGCCGCCCGCACCTTTCCCTCTTCGATGAGTTTTGCCACAGCGCCCATGGATTCCGGGATGGGTGTGGTGCTGTCTGGCCAATGAATCTGCAAGAGATCGATATAGTCTGTGCGCAACCGTTTCAAACTCTGTTCGCACTCATGCCTGATCTTGGCCGCAGCGGAAAACTTAAACATTTTGACAGCCTGTCCCTGGTTGTCGGTTGTATCGAAAAAATACTCGCCCTCCTCGGTTTCCCAG
>DASPNN010000116.1:0-5344 GCA_035626495.1 Chryseosolibacter sp. | reverse complement strand
GTGAGTGGCCCAATAGCCAGAAAACCTTTTTTCATGCTTAGGCGTATGCGCCTCAGTCGGAAATTCTTTTTTCTTCTCTACATGAAATAATTCATTAATTATCTCATCGAGTATGTCTCGTTCCGAAGGAAAGTACAATGACACTCTTACACCTGAAAGATCTACTATGTCATTAAAGATATGATCAATTGTTTGGTATTTCTTCTCTTCGTTTCTCTTCAGTATTTTGTCCTTAAGCCTGTCTGGACGTTTCGCCCTATATGTGACTATCGCTTTAATTCCTCTTTTAAATAGTTGATCCTCGATTTTGCTTGCAACAATTTTAGAAAGCTCTTGATAGAAGTCAAACTCCTTATTGTATTGTTTAATAAAATCGTCAATTATTTTCATTAACCTATTTGTCAATCACTAGTGCGAATGTGAAATTGGCTCTTTTGCTTGCTTTGGTGTCGCGATGGAATGTGCGGCAAGCAAATGTGCCAATGCGCGGTGGCCACCACTCTGTCCGCGCGGCATTGTGCATAACGTTTTGGTATGTGACGTTGCGGGCTTGGAGGACAAATAAAGGAGGAACGACTGATTTGCCCGACTTCTCCGAAATTGTCCCACGAGACCTAACGTTGTTTAAAAAAATTAAACTACAAATTTACACTACACCCCGCAATGGCATGTACCTTTTGTTAGCGGCTGGCCCTTCTCCACGAATCTTGTTTTTTTATTTCCTTATTGCCTGATCCCTGTACTTAGTCACAAACTCCTTCGCATCTCTCAAGTTGTCAGGGTAGGCAACATTAATCCTTTTTATTTTTTGCTTGTCTTTCGTCTCAATCTCTTCGTAGATGTGTTGATAAGTGAATCCATTGTCAACCAGATATTTCACAGTTAACCACTTCTTATCGTCATCTTTTTTTGGAGGTCGAAATCTATGAGTCATCAACGTCATAGGTTGTCCACATTCAGGGCAGTTACCTTGTCTTATGTTATCAAAGTCCGTCCCCATATTGAACGACTTTCTGCAATTAAAACATATGTTCTTTTGTCCCATGTTGTCCAGAAGGGCTTGCCGCTAACGTTTATGTATGTGACGTTGCGGACTTGGAGGGCAAATGAAGGAGGAACGACTGATTTGCCCGACTACTCCGAAATTGTCCCACGTGACCGAACGTTGTTGAAAACTAAACTACAACTTTACACTGCACCCCGCAATGGCACATACATTTTGTTGTGAGGCGTACCTTTACTCGCTCGTTATTAAAAGGCTTTTATTTGGGTCGTTTGTGTCGAACTTTACAATACAATTATTATTTGTCCCCCCCCCAAAATCCCAGTCAGTAATTTCTGATTAGTTGTCGTAAGTGGTATGATGTCAACACTTTGATATGTATGTCCTTCTACATTATACCGATATGTCACTTTATAGCTGTCAACGTAGATCTTTGTCCCGTTCCATTTACTTTGGGTAATCCTTTCAGCTTTTTCAACACTAACTATTTCCCCAGTTATTTGTCCTTTAAATTTTTCTTTGTCTTCTGTTCTAAATCTGTCCCGGATGTCAGTAAAGTAAAAGAATAGAAAGAGTCCGATTGAGAGGAATAGAATTGTCAGAAACAATGACTTCAGGTCCCAGGAGTCTAATTTTTCTCTTAATCGTTTATTCATCTGTCCTAAAGGTATGCCTCACAACGTATGTATATATACACCAGTGTATATATACGCTTTTTAGTTAAAACTTGTGGTGTATATATATTCAATAACAACACTGCTTTGTGCACCTTCAAAGCTCAAGGTTGTCCAACGGACTCCGCAGGTTCTCAAACCCTCTCTTCGTAACATGCGCATAAATCTCTGTCGTTCGACTCGAATTGTGCCCCAATAAACTTTGAATATAGCGAATATCCGTTCCACGTTCAAGCAAATGCGTAGCAAAACTATGTCGAAGTGTGTGCAAGCTCACCTCTTTTTTGATGCCTGCCTTCCGCACCGCTTTCTGAAAAACTTTCTGCAGGCTTGTCGCCCCGTACTGCTGACCATCCACCCCCTCGAATACCCAATACCTGGGCTTATACACCTGGTAATAGTCCTCCAGCAAACTTAGCATTTTCTCTGAAAGTAAAGTTATACGGTCTTTCTTCCCCTTCGCCGCCCGCACATTAATTAAATTACGAGTTGCATCAATGTCCGATATTTTTAGATTGATGACTTCACTTCGTCGCAGCCCCGCCGAATAAATCATAAACAACATCGCCCGGTGTTTGAAATTATCGCAGGCTTTCAATACAGCAACGACCTCCGTCTCACTCATCACCGTGGGCAACCTGACTTCCCTGATGGGTCTTTCAAACGCGTAATATTTCGCCTCTTCCCCTTTTACTTTTTCATAATAAAACTTGATGGCGTTGATTACAACATTCTGCGTGGATGCCGACACGCCCTTTGTCAAAATAAGATAGTCCAGATAACCTTTGATTTCCTCATCAGTAATATCATCCGGATCCTTGTTCGGAAAAAAACTGAGGAACATCCCAAACTGCCCACAATAATTCTTGACCGTTGCCTCGCTGTAGCGCTTATGCCGCAACAGGTCTACATAGGGCTTCGGAATTTCAATCGACTGTGCGCGAACTGACCGTGCTATGTCATCGCCGTCTACCGTCAGCCGCGCAATCGATCGGAATGCGCTCGCAATCCGGGGTACTGCGTCGTGTTCTATGTCCACATACCAACATTGACAGGTTTTGCTGAACCGCACCCCGGGGATAGTTTTCACAGCCCGGATAAGGTTTCCATCCTTTGGAAAAATAATGCCGATAACAGGTTTATTGTAATGCAGAACGGTCTTGACAAGCACTTCGGGAATGTCGTCGCCGAGTTCACGTAACGAGATCATAAGAGAGGTGTCTTAATGCAATTTAGACGGATTTGCCGCATGAATCAAGATAAGAGCGGACGCCACCCTCCCCCATCATATTCACAACACACCACTGAACGACCATCACAAAAGTTTCGGCCCATTTCAATATCATTCCATGCAACCTTTTCAAATATGCCGTGTCTATTTGCCGGTACAGATATCCTAAAACCTATATTTTTAAAATATTTCGTCCTTCGGCGATACTTTTCGTTAAAACCGAAGTACTCTTCAAAATTCACGTCCCATGTTCAAAAATTATTTCATCGTCACAGTCCGAAACCTGTTCAAAAACGGCTTCTACTCCGTCATCAACATCGCCGGCCTCTCCATCGGAATAACATGCTCTATATTGATCCTGCTCTGGGTCAACGATGAAATGTCGTTTGATAAAATGCATTCAAAAGCCGACCGCATCTACCAGGTCTGGGTCCACGCCAGGTTTGACGGCAAGATCAGTTCCTGGACATCGGTGCCGCTGCCGACTTACGAGGCCATGAAAACGGCCGACAGCAATATTAAACGCGCATTGGTAACGGACTGGGGCGGCAATCACTTGCTGACCGCCGGTGAGAACCGCATCATCAAACGCGGTTACTGGGCCAGCGAAGAATTCTTTGAGATATTTGATTTTCCGCTCGTGGCTGGCCAGCCCGACCAGGTGCTCGACGCTCCCCCATCAATCGTGATCTCCCAGTCGCTCGCCAAAGCGCTTTTCGGTAACGAGGACCCGCTTGGCAAAACCGTCCGGCTCGACAACGAAAACGACTTAAAGGTGACCGGCGTGCTCAAAGACGTGCCGGAGAACTCCTCGTTCCAATTCGACTACATCATGCCCTGGAAATTCCGCGAAAGCATCAGCAGCTGGGTGCGGGAGAATACGACAAACTGGGGCAATTATTCCTTCCAGGTATTTGTCGAGCTCAATGATCCGGCCAACGCAGCCGCGGTCGAAAGCCGTGTGAAGAACATGCTGCAGGAACACGGACAGACCGACACAAAGCCGGAGTACTTCCTTTATCCCATGCTGCGCTGGAGACTGTACTCTTCATTTGACAAAGACACCGGTCTCGAGCGCGGCGGCATGAATGACTATGTGCAGCTGTTTACCGTAATCGCAATCTTCATCATTGTAATCGCGTGCATTAATTTCATGAACCTGGCAACGGCGCGGTCCGAGCGCAGGGCGCGGGAAGTCGGCATCCGCAAGAGCATCGGATCACGGCGGCGTGAACTGGTCCTGCAATTCATTGGCGAGTCGACGTTTATCGCCTTCATTGCTTTCGCAATCGCCGTCCTGCTGACGCAGCTGATCCTCCCCTTCTACAACCAGATGGTGGAGAAAAGACTTTTCATCGACTATGCATCGCCGGTATTTTGGCTGCTGTCTGCCGGTATCGTTATCATTACTGGCGTTGTGTCCGGCAGCTACCCGGCGTTTTACCTCTCATCGTTTCAGCCCGTGGCCGTCTTGAAGGGGAAGCCGAACATCGGGCGCGGGGGCAGTACGCCGCGCAAGGTGCTCGTGACTTTACAATTCTGCTTTTCCATCCTGCTCATCATCGGAACGATTGTCGTGTACCGGCAGATCCAGCTTGTCAAGGGCAGGTCCTTGGGATATGACCAGGAGAACCTGATCGCGACCGATTACACCAATGAGGTGCAGAAAAATTACCGGACGATCAAACAGGAGCTCCTAACCTCCGGTGTGGTCGAAGGTGTAACCCGCGCCAACAGCTCCATCACCGAGATCAACTCCAACAATTTCCTCGGCTGGCCGGGAAAACCCGACGACCTGCGCGTCATCTTCACAACGATCGTCACCGAATACGACTACACGAAGACCATGGGGATCAAAATGCTGCAGGGAAGAGATTTTTCGGAAGACTTCAAAAGCGATTCATCCGCGATCATTGTCAACCAGGCCGGCCTGGAGGTCATGGGCTTGAAAGACCCGATCGGCACCGAGCTCGACCTCTGGGGACAAAAGCGCAAGCTGATCGGCGTCACCGAGAATGTCCTGATGGGTTCCCCCTATGAGCCCGTGAAACCGATGTTTATCGTTCTGGACGACTGGGGTGGCTCTGTTTCCATCAGACTCGGCAAAACCAACGACCTGCAGGCGTCCATCAATAAAGTGAAATCAATTTTCGAAAAGTATGCGCCCGCCTACCCGTTTGAATACCGGTTCGCGGATGTCGAGTTCCAGAAGAAGTTCAAGACCATCAACCTGACCAGCCAGCTGGCAAACAGCTTCGCGGCCCTGGCAATAATAATTACCGGCCTGGGACTCTTTGGCCTCGCGGCATTTACAGCAGAACAGCGGACAAAAGAACTGGGTATCCGAAAGGTCCTGGGCGCGTCTGTGTTCAGCCTGGTGAGAATGATCTCCAGGGATTTTTCGGTCCTCGTGATCATTTCATTCGTGATTGCCTC